>NZ_RZRR01000047.1:0-12947 GCF_003998555.1 Mesorhizobium sp. M7A.F.Ca.CA.002.09.1.1
GGAGAGGAAATCAGGCGAGGTCAGTGCCTCAACGTTTCCAGGTTAAGCCGCGGCTAACCCTGGCGCCTTTCCTCTCCCCCGTCGATCGGGGGAGAGGTGCCGAGCGAAGCTCGGCGGAGTGGGGGTCGACAATCACGCTCGACTCAAGCCAGCGCCGCCGCCATGGTGGCGTAGTAGAAGGCATCGAAATTGCGCAGCGTCGGCTCGTTCGGAAATTCCGGCAGCACACGATTGACGATGAACGGCACCTCCTGCTCGGTCAGCCCGCCATGCGACCGTAGCGGCTCGTTCAGAGCCGCCAGGTCATGGCGATGTTCCGAGGTGCCGATCGTCTTGTTCTCGGTCGAGATCAGCACGATGTCGCCGATGCGATCGGCCGGCAGTTCGAAGCGCTCGCAGGCGGTCGGGCTGTCGACGACCAGCATGATGCTATCGATCTTGGCCAGCCTGGCCATGATATCGGCCTGGTCGGCGCCATCAGGCAGATAGGCGGTGGCGAAGGAACCCAGCGCGCCATGATGCACGACATAGGGGTCGGTGATCGGCAGGATGACGCGGGCGGCATCTTTGCCCAGCCACTCGTCGAGAAGGTCCTGGACATAGACGACATCAGGCGAACCGTCCGCCTTGTGCTTGGGCTTCATGCCATGGTCGGCGGTGACGACGATGGCAGCACCCAGCGCATCGAGCTCGGTCAGGTATTTGTCGAACATCTCGTAGAAGGCGTTGGCCTGCGGCACGCCGGGCGCATATTTGTGCTGCACATAGTCGGTGGTCGTCAGATACATGATGTCGGGGCGGAATTCCTTCAGCAGCTGGACGCCGGCGGCGAAGACGAATTCCGACAGCTCGGCCGAATAAACCTCCGGCACCGGCAGCCCAAAGTGCTTCGAGGCATTGTCGATGCCGTGCTCGGCCTTGCTGGTGGTGTCGGATTTTTCCGCAGAGAAGCACAGCGCGCGGCCTTCGTCGAAGGCGAGGCCCTTGCCGAGCAGCGCACGCAGCTTGTCCTTGGCGGTGACCACGGCGACCTTGGCGCCGGCATCGTAGAAGGCCTGGAAGATGGTCGACGCGCGCAGGAAGCGCGGGTCGTTCATCATCACTTCCTTGCCGGTCTCGCGCTCATAGAGATAGTTGCCGCAGATGCCATGCACCGACGGCGGCCGGCCGGTGGCGATCGACAGATTGTTGGGGTTGGTGAAGCTCGGAATGACAGAGTGCGCAAAGCGCACCGTGCCCTTCTGCTTGATCCTGACCAGAGCCGGCATCAGCCCGGCCTTTATCGCTTCGTCGAGATAGGCCGGCTCGCAGCCGTCAAGGCAGATGGCGATCGCCGGCACGCGCGGCCAGGCATAGGTGCGGCCGTTGACCGACACGGTGACAGGAGACATCTGGTTCATCTGATATCCTCGAAGTCGGCCGCTTCAGGCGGCGAGTTTGGCGCGTTCGGCAAGTGCCGCGGCGGGTGGGGCGGCGGTGTCGACGCCCATTTCATGAAGCGAGAACGCTGCCGCCTCGACGACGCGGCGCATGACATGTTCGTCCATCTGGCCGATGCAGCCGACGCGGAACGAATCCACGGCGGTCAGCTTGCCCGGATAGATGATGAAGCCCTTGTCCTTCATCAGGTCGTAGAAACGGTCGAACGCGAAACTGGCATGAGCCGGGTTGAAGAAGGTGACGATGATCGGCGACAGCCAGCGATCCCGGAGCAGTGTCTCGAAACCGAGGTCGCGCATGCCGGCCACCATAACGTCGCGGTTCCTCGTATAGCGGGCGCCACGGCCGGCGACGCCGCCTTCGGCCTCATGCTGGCGCAGTGCTTCGAGGAAGGCGGCCACGACATGCGTCGGCGGCGTGTAGCGCCACTGGCCGGTCTTGTTCAGGTGCGCCCACTGGGCGTGGACATCGAGCGACAGCGAATGGCTCCTGCCTTTGGCGGCCTCCAGTTCGCTCTTGCGCGCGATGATGAAGCCAAAACCCGGAACGCCTTCGATGCACTTGTTGGCGGACGAGACCATCGCCTCATAGCGGATTTCGTTGACGTCGAGCGCCACGGCGCCGAACGCACTCATGGAATCGACCAGCAGCTTGCGACCCTTGGCATGGACGGCTTCGGCAATTTCAGCGACCGGGTTGAGGATGCCGGAACTGGTCTCGCAATGGATGGCGATGACATGGGTGATATCAGGGTCGGCCGCGAGGGCCGCTGCCACCTCGTCGCCGCGCGGGGGCAGATAGTCACCCTTGTCGATCAGCGTATAGGCGCGGCCGAGATACTGCATGGTCTGCGCGGCGCGCAGGCCGTAGGCGCCGTTGGCCAGCACAAGAACCTTGCCGTCCCTGGGCACGAACGACCCCAGCATCGCTTCGACGCAGAAAGAACCGCTGCCTTGCATCGGCACGCAGTCGAACTCATCGTTCCTGTCCCCGGTCAGCGCCAGCAGCCGGCGACGCATATCCGATGTCATGGCGCGGAAGTCGCCGTCCCACGATCCCCAGTCGCGCAACATCGCCTGCTTGACCGAATAGGCCGTGGTGAGCGGCCCCGGGGTCAGAAGATACGGCTCGCCCAGCGCCGGGCTGGCCAGCGGCTCCGCGGCAAATTTCGTCTCGGCGAGCATGTTGTCCTCCGCTCGATCTGCGTTCGATGTGGCCTTATTCTTGGCCTGAATGATCTATTTGTAAAATCGTTATTTTGTATCGATGTATAGATTTTAGTGATGGCCTGCCGGGCGGGAATCCGTCCTCAGGCCATTGCAGGAGCCCTCACTTCCGCAGCCCCTCTCGCCAGCCGGCTTTCGAGCAGATCACCGCTCTGCGTCAGCAAGGGATAAGCGACCGAGGCCATCAGCGAGTTGATCTCCTTCAGCGCCCGCACGGCCTCCAGGTGGATGTCGCTGGTGTCGATGCTCTGCGGCATTCCCGATTGCAGGCGCTTGAGGTGACGGTCGTGGCTCGTGCGTTCCAGTCTGCGCATCCGCTCCTTCTCGACGACGAGTTGCCGCGCCGAATCGAGATCGCTCGACACCAGCACATTGAGTGCAAGCTGCATGTTGGCCATGACACGGTTGTGAAGCCCGGCCAGTTCGCTCCAGCCGTCGCGTGAGAAGCGCAGGTTCTTGTCACGCAGCTCCTGGGTGAGCACGAGCAGGTTCTTGGCGACGATGTCGCCGGCGCGTTCGAGATTGATGGCGAAGTCGGTGAGCTCGATGCCGCGCTGCGCTTCGGCCACGCTCATGCTGCCGCGATTGACTTCGGCAATGTAGAGCTTGATTTCGGTATGGGCGCGGTTGACCTCCTCATCGAGTTTTTGAGCCTGGCGTATCTGGTCGCCGGTGCCGGCGTCGAAGAAATCCATCACTGGGCGCAGCATCACCTCGACGACTTCGCCCATGCGCAGCAGCTCGCGGGTGGCACTGGCTAGCGCAAGACCGGGTGTGCGCATGACGGTGCGGTCGAGCGCGCTGGTGCGGCGCGACATCAGGTCTCCACCCTCTCCGGCCTTTGCCACCGGCCTGTCTGCGATCAACAAGGCGACCAGCCGCTCCATCATGCCGGTGAACGGCAAGCAGCAGATGACCAGCACCAGATTGAAGGCAAGGTGCAGGTTGACCAGCTGGCGGCCTTCGGTTGCGCCGAACAGATGCGCCGGGAAGGTCACGGCCTGAAGCGCGAACAAAGCCGCCAGCGCCGCCGTGCCGCGAAAGATCAGATTGCCGAGCGGGATACGGCGCGCCTCGACGGCTTCGCCGCGCGTCAGCCAAACCGCGATCAGCGCGCCGCCGCAATTGGCGCCGAGGATGAAGAACAGACCGACCTCGACCGGCAAGACGCCTTGTGCGGCAAGCGTGACGAACAGCAGGATCGCCGCGACGCTGGAGTGGATCAGCCATGTGAACAGGGCAGCGGCGGCAAAGGCGGTGAAATAGTCCGCGCGCAGATAGGAGATCACCAGTGGCAGCAAGGTGCTCTGCCGCATCGGTGCGGTCGCCTCGCCGATCATATGCAGCGACAACAGGACGAAGGCGACCCCCATCAGGATTCGCCCGCTATGCCTGATGCCAGCCACTTCGAACTTCAGGGCCATCGCGCCGCCGACCAGGATCAGCGCCGGCACAAGCCAGCTGAGGTCGAACGACAGCACCTGCACGACCAGGGCGGAACCGAGATCGGCGCCCAGCAGGATCGCCAGCCCGGCCGACACCGAAACCATGCCGCTGGCGGCAAACCCGGCCGCCAGGATAGCGACGGCGGTCGAGCTCTGCAGCAGCACGGCAAGCACGGTGCCGACGCCGGCCGATCTGATCCGCTCACCCCGGGCTTGCCTCAGGGCATCACGCAAAGCGGGCCCGCAGGCCCGCTCGACACCCGTGCGCACCATATGCACGGCCCAGAGCAGCAGCATGACCGCACCCGCCAGATGCAGCAGGATGATGGAAAATTGCATGGCGACGCCTCCGGTGCCAACGGCCGGCAGGGATGTCGACCCATGCTCAGGCTGAGGGTCGGCAAAACATAAGTCAAATCGTTCCTTTCGATCTTTTCCTAAGCAATCCTTATGATAAGATGTCGGCGATTTCAGAAGTGTCGGAGGCACGGGAGATGCGCTACGTCCAGTTGCGAGCCTTTCACCAGGTGGCCATCTGCGGTGGCTTTTCTCGCGCCGCCGAGGCGCTCTTCCTGACCCAGCCGGCGATCTCGGACCAGGTGCGCAAGCTCGAGGAAGAGTATGATGTGCTGCTGTTCAACCGGAACAAGAAGCAGGTCACGCTGACCCATTCGGGCCAGAAATTGCTCGAAATAACCCACCGCATGTTCGATACCGAGCAACAGGCGCTCGAACTCCTGACGGAGTCCCGCGCCCTGCGTTCCGGCACGCTGCGCATCGTCGCCGATGCCGCACATCATCTGCTTCATATTCTCGGCAGCTTCCGGGCCCGCTACCCCGGCGTGCAGGTTTCGGTGCGCGCCGGCAACACCGAGACGGTGATCAGCAGCCTCTACAGCTACGATGCCGATATCGGCGTGCTGGGCGAGGTGCCGACGGGGCGCGATTTCGAGGTGCTGAAACTCAACTCGACGCCGATCATCGCGTTTGCATCCGTCGACCACCCGCTGGCCGCGAAAAAGTCGCTCACCCTCAAGCAGCTCGCGCAGGAATCACTGGTCATGCGCGAGCGTGGATCGAAGACGCGTCAGAAACTCGAAGATCTCGCAGCCGCCTCGAAAATCGAATTGAGGCCGGCGATCGAAGCCGAGGGCCGCGAAGCCGTCCGCGAGATCGTCGCCTCGGGCGCCGGCATCGGCTTTGTCTCGGCGGCCGAATTCGGCCAGGATTCGCGGCTGGTGCCGATCACCATCGATGCTCCCGAGACCCTGATGGACGAGGCGTTGATCTGCCTGCGTGAACGCAGCGGCGGCAAACTGGTGCGGGCTTTCCTGGATATGGCGCGCTCGATGTCAGCGGATTAAGCGGCGGCCCTGATCTCCACCGCATCAGCCTTCACCCGCTCCGACTTCGGGTCGTAGGGGCTGCGCAGATGTGCTGTCGCGGCATGGCGAACGCCGGCAAGGTCGATCTCGAAACGACCACCGGTGAGAAATGCAGCGTCGACGCCCGCCTCGTTCTCGATCAGGCCGAGCGCCACCGAGCGGCCAAGCGTGTGGCCGTAGGCGGCCGAGCGGACTTCGCCGACCGGCTTGCGGTCGCGCAGGATCAGTTCGCCGCCCCACAGCATCGGCTCGGCATCATCGAGCGTGAACAGCACGATGCGTCTTGCCGGTGCTGCCGATGGCTTCGTCTCAACCAGCGCGTCGCGGCCGATAAAGTCACCTGGCTTGTCCATCGCCACGGCGAAGCCAAGCCCGGCCTGCCAGGGGTCGATATCAGGCGTCAACTCCCTGCCCCAGGCGCGAAAACCCTTTTCGATGCGCAAGGCATCGAGCGCATAGTAGCCGGCGTCCAGCAGACCGAATTCACGGCCCGCCTCATGCAACGCCTCATAGACGCCGACGGCGAATTCTGTCGGCACGATCAGTTCCCAGCCCAGTTCGCCGACATAGGTCATACGGTTGGCATAGGCGGTGGCATAGCCGATATCGATCTCGCGGATGGTGGCGAAGGGAAAGCCGGCGTTGGAAAGATCGGCCGAGGAGAGTTTGCCCAGCAGATCGCGTGATCGCGGTCCCATCAACGCCAGCACCGCGTAGGACGAGGTGACGTCGGTCACGATTGCATGCGCGTCGGATGGAATGTTTTTGACGATCCAGTCGGCATCGTGGACAGCTTGTGCGGACCCGGTGACGATGAGGAATTTCTCCGCGCCGAGCCGCATAACGGTGAGATCGCTCTCATAGCCACCGCGTGCATTGAGCACGCCCGTGTAAACAGACGTACCGTCCGGTACCTCAATATTTCCGGCGCAGATCCAGTTGAGCACGGCGCAGGCATCGCGGCCCTGCACGAGGAGCTTGGCGAAAGAGGTCTGGTCGAAGACGGCGACGGCTTCGCGTGTCGCCTTCATTTCGCGCTTGACCGCCTCGTGCCAGTTCTGGCGGCCGAAGGCATAGTCGTTCTCGGTCTTCTCTCCCGGTGCCGCGAACCAGTTGGCGCGCTCCCAGCCCATCTTGGAACCGAAGCAGGCACCTTTGGCGGCGACCCGGTCGTAGAGCGGCGAGCGGCGGAACGGCCGCGCCGTGTCCAGTTCACGGTTCGGCCACGGCATGGCGTAATGCAAGCCGAGCGTTTCCTTGACACGGTCATGCAGCCAGCGCGGATTGTTGTTGAAGGAGGCGAAACGCCTGATGTCGACCGGCCACAAATCCATGGTCGGCGCGCTGTTGACGATCCATTCCGCCAGCGCCCTGCCCGCGCCGCCGGCGCTGGCGATGCCCATGGAGTTGAAGCCGGCGCCGACATAGAAATTCTTCAGTTCCGGCGCCTCGCCGAGGAGAAAATTGTTGTCCGGCGTGAAGCTTTCGGGACCGTTGTAGAATTTCTTGACCTCGGCCTTGGCCAATTGCGGCACGCGGACCAGCGCGTTTTCCATCAGGATCTCGAACTGATCCCAATCGTCCGGCAACAGCGCGAACTCGAAATTTTCGGGAATGCCATTCATGCCCCACGGCTTGGCGTGCGGCTCAAAGCCACCCATGACCAGGCCGCCGACCTCTTCCTTGAAATAGATGAACCCGTCGGGGTCGCGCATGACCGGCAGGTCCGGATGCACGCCCTCGATCCTGCCGGTAACGATGTACATGTGCTCGGCCGAATGCAGCGGCACCGAGACGCCGCACATCAGCCCGACCTTGCGCGCCCACTGGCCGGCGCAATTGACGACGATCTCGGCGGCAATGTTGCCGCGGTCCGTCTCGACACCGCAGGCGACGCCGTTCTTCACGCTGATGCCGGTGACCTTGACCCGCTCGAAAATTTTCGCGCCGCGATTGCGCGCACCCTTGGCCAGCGATTGCGTGAGATCGGTCGGATTGGCCTTGCCGTCGCCCGGCAGCCAGACGGCTCCGACCAGATCGTCGGTCGCCATGACCGGCCATAGATCGGCCGCCTCCTTCGGCGAAATCACGTCGATCTCGACGCCTTGGGCGCGAGCCGATGCGGCCGTGCGCTTCAGCACCGTCATGCGGTCGGCGGTCCGCGCCACCGACAGCGAGCCACAATTCTTCCAACCGGTGGCGAGCCCGGTCTCGGCCTCCAGCTCGCCATAGAGCTGCGTGGAGTATTTGATCAGGCTGGTCATGTTGGAATGACTGCGCAACTGGCCGACAAGCCCTGCGGCGTGCCAGGTGGTGCCACCGCTGAGTTGCCCCTGTTCGAGCAGCACGACATCGGTCCAACCGAGCTTCGTCAGATGATAGGCGACCGAGCAGCCAATGATACCGCCGCCGACGATGACGACGCGCGCTTGCGTAGGGAATTCGTTTGCCATGGGACATCCTGCCGTTTTGACACCGGTTGGATCATAGCAGCCGAATTCCAAATATCAACACAAAATACCACAAAATATCACATCAAAGAGGCAATCATCAGCTCAGGCCCTTTGCGCGCAAGCGCTTCAGCGATGTCAGCCTGCGGTTTCGCGTCGACGATCACGCCGGCGGCGCGTTGAAAATTCGGAATCCTGAGCGGCGTCAGCTTTGCGAACTTGCTGCTGTCGAGAACGAAGTAGGTTTTGGCGGCAAGCGCGATCATGCGGCTGCGCTGTTCGGCGCCGGCGCGGGTGAAATCGGTCACCTCGCCGTCGGGCGACAGCGCGCCACCACCGAGGAACGCGATGTCGACGCGAAAGCGCGACATGGCTTCGAGCATGTCGATTCCCGAGGCCGCTTCCTCGCCCGGATCGACTTCGCCACCCAGCACATGCACGCGCATGCCTGAGACGTGGCACAGCAGAAGCGCGATCTTCAGGCTCGCCGTGCAGATGGTGAGATCGCGCAGGTCGGCCATGGCTTGTGCGATGGCCAATGTGGTGGTGCCGGAATCGAGGAACACCACCATGCCGTCCTTTACAAGACCGGCGGCCAGCCTGCCGATCGCGGCCTTGCCTCCGGCATTTTCGTGGCTGCGCAAGCTCATTGCCGGTTCGCTCGGCTCGAAGCGGGCGGCGCCGCCATGGACGATGCCGAGCCGTCCCTTATCCGACAGCAGCTTCAAATCACGGCGGATGGTTTCGCGCGAGACATCGAAGAACCCGGCCAGTTCGGCGACACTGACAGACCCCTGGGCGCCCAGCCGCCGCAGGATCTCTTCGTGGCGACGTGGAGCAAGGGCGCGCGCCGGCAGGCTGCTGTCGGGGGACATGATGATCCTCGGATCGAGTAGCGATGTTGCAATATGTGGCAGTGATCGTGCGCAGAGGCAACTCAAGCCATGTCGTCAGGATTTTCGCGACAGGCCATCTTCCCTGATCGCGCTGACCAGCGTCTCGCTTCCCTCGCGAAGATGCTGCCTCAGAATGCCTATGGCCCTGTCGCCGTCGCGCCGCCGGCAGGCGGCCAGCAGATCGCGGTGCTCCGTCTGCGAGCGGCTGCGATAGTCCAGGTTCGACAGCAGGATGCGGACGTAGCGATCGGCGGCATTGTGGTGCGCCTCGATTAAGGCCAGCAATCGATTGTTGCCGCAGGCATCGTAGAGAGCCAGATGAAAGGCACGGTTCAGCGCGCCCCATCGGCCGACATTGCGCTCCGCGTCGATCTGATCGAGAACCTGTTCCGCCTCGTCGAGCCTGTCACCGGCGAGATTGGGAAGCGAAAGCCGCAACGCCTCGCATTCGAGCAATTCGCGCAGTGCATAGATTTCACTGATCTCGGCGCTGTCCATCCGGGCGACCTGCGCGCCTTTTGTCGGATGGATGGAAACAATGCCTTCGGCTTCCAATTGGCGAAGGGCGTCACGAATTGGCATGCGGCTGAAGCCAAACTGCTCGGCCAATTCGTCCTGGCGCAGCGAAGTGCCCGCCTTGATGGTGCCACTGGCAATCGCTTCGCGCAGGACATTGGCGACCTGTTCGGCCACGGTTCGCGGCCCCTGCATCACGCTTTCCGCAAATCCTGGCAATCGATGCTCCCGTTTGACGCGGGGCGCTCAGCCTAACGGAAACCCCTCTGCATGGATATATGTATGCCTGTATATGCACACGTTCGGCATCAATTGCCAGACTTGCCCGAATTCCTGCGCCAAGGCCTGATCTGCGTATTTTACCGGCGCTTCGCTTGCCTGGCGTCAGCCGCCGAAGCGCGGTTCCGCAACGCCCCTAACGCCAAGGCCTGATATGGCGAACAGGCTGCCGCGCAAAACGCCGTCGCCGGGAAAACGCGGCAGCGGCGGCTTGGCCATCGAGGTGACGTAGAGGGTGTCGAGCTTCGGTCCGCCGAACATGACGCTGGTGATCTTCTTGACCGGCATGTCGATGATGCGATCGATGCTGCCATCGGGCGCGTAGCGCACCAGCCTTCCGTCATAGACCAGCGCATTCCAGAGATAGCCCTCGGCATCGACGGTCGAGCCGTCCGCCGCACCGCCTCGGCTGGTGTCGACGCGCACGAAGGTACGCCTGTTGGTGGCGGCACCGGTGGCGATATCGTAGTCGTAGGCCCATATCTCGCCGGTCCAGGTATCGGCGAAATAGAAGGTGCGGTCGTCGGGGCTCCAGCATGGACCGTTGGAGCAGATGATGCCGGAATCGATCCGGGTGACGGAAAAATCCGGATCGAGCCTGTAGAGACCGCCGGACGGCCCCTCTTCCATCGTATCCATGGAGCCGGCGAAGAAACGGCCGCGCCGGTCGACCTTGCCGTCGTTGAGCCGGTTCATCGGCTTGTCCGGCTCGGGATCGTGGATCAGCGTCACCTCGCCGGTGGCGAAATCGAGCAGATGGAAGCCGCGCTGCAGCGAGACGACAGCGCCGCCGCCGTCCTTGCGCAGCGCCATTGAGCCGATCTTCATCGGCACGTCCCATGACCGGATCTCGCGCCCGTCGGCGGTCGCCCGAAACACGCGCCCGTCGAAGCTGTCGATCCAGTAGAGTCGTTCCTGTTCGACGTCCCACAGCGGTCCTTCGCCCAGTGTGGTCTTCACGTCCACCACGACTTCGATCTTCATGCCGTCCTCCTCCGTTTTGCGTCTCGCGGCGATTGCTCGGGCCGCCTCAGAAAGCGACCTTGTCCCCGCCTTTCAATGACAGGATTTCGCGTGCCTCGTCGGGCGTCGCCACCTCCATGCCGAGTCCTTCGATGATCTTGCGGGCCAGCAAGACCTGCTCGGCGTTCGATTTGGCAAGCTTGCCCTTGCCCGCCCACAGACTGTCCTCCAGCCCGACGCGGATGTTGCCGCCAAGGGCCGCCGATTGCGCGGCGATGCGCAGTTGGCTGGCGCCGGCGCCCAGCACCGACCACCGGAACTGGTCGCCAAACAGCCGGTCGGCAGTGCGCTTCATATGGGCGACGTCTTCTGGATGCGTGCCGATGCCGCCGAGCAGCCCGAACACCGACTGCACGAAGAAAGGCGGCTTCACCAGCCCACGGTCGGCGAAGTGGGAAAGGTTGTACAGATGGGCGATGTCGTAGCACTCGAACTCGAAGCGCGTGCCGTTGTCGTAGCAGGTCGCCAGAATGTACTCGATGTCCTTGAATGAGTTGCGGAAGACGAGGTCGCGCGTCGCTTCCAGATGCGGCTTTTCCCAATCGAACTTGAAGGTCTCGTATTTGTCGGCCAGGTGATAGAGCCCGAAATTGATCGAGCCCATGTTGAGCGAGGCGACTTCCGGCTTGAACTGGGCGGCCGGGCGCACGCGCTCCTCGACCTTCATGTAGGGGCTGCCACCGGTGGTGATGTTGATGGCGGCGTTGGTGCCTTGCTTGACGCGCGGCAGGAAGCGGGCGAAGGCCTCCGGCGTTTGGTCGGGCTTGCCGGTTTCCGGATCGCGGGCATGCAGATGCAGGATCGCGGCACCGGCTTCCGCCGCCGCGATCGCCTCCGAAGCGATCTGGTCGGGCGTGATCGGCAGATAGGGCGACATGGTCGGCGTGTGGATGGCGCCCGTCACCGCGCAGGTGATGATGACCTTGCCCCTGGTCTGTGCAGGTCCCGGCTTGCGACTGGTTTGCGTCATTCTCCAAACTCCTGATCCGATTTTCTCTTGTGGGCGGCGAGCGCCATGAGCCGGCGGTCACGCCACACCTGCCGGTCGCCTAGGCTTTGCTGTGGCAGTCGCTTGCGGCGATCAGCCTCGACTGTATCGATGACCTTGCCGGCCCAGTCGACGCGCCGCTGCGTCTGGGGAAAGATGTTGGAATAGATGCCCTGATAGCGCTCGACATAGTCGCGCACGCCGCCGGGTGCATTGAGATCGATGGTCTCGAACGGCCCCATGAACGACCAGCGCAGCGCCAGCCCGTCGCGGATGCCGACGTCGACATCCTCGACACTGGCGTAGCCATCGGCGACAAGCCGGAAAGCTTCCTCAAGCAATGCGCCTTGCAGGCGATTCATGATGAAGCCGTCAAGCTCGTGCTGCATGACCAGTGGCGCGTGGCCGGCGTCGACGAGGAAGGCGCGGGTTCTCTCGACCGTCTCGGCCGAGGTCCACGGCGCCGGCACGATTTCGGCCGCCGGAATGAGATAGGGCGGGTTGATCGGATGCACGACCAGGCAGCGCTGCCGCCCTTGCAGATGGTCGGTGAATTTCGACGGCAACAGCGCCGAGGTGGAACTGGCGATGACTGTTCGCGGATCGGCAAGCGTGTCGATCAAGGAGAACACCTTGCGCTTCACCTCGAGATTCTCGGGCGTGTTCTCCTGGATATGCACGGCACCTGCCAACGCCTCTTCAAGCTCGGCGACAACGGAGATACGGTCAAGAACCTCACCGGCTTGCTGTCCCCGCAGAAGATCGTTCTGGGCGAGATCGCCGAGCACGCCGGCAATGTAGTCGCGGGCTCCACCTGGGGCAGTGGGCGACTGGTCCCACATCCGCACGTCATGGCCGGCGCGGGCGAAGCTGATCGCCCAGGCCCGCCCGATGAACCCGCTTCCGACGATCGCGACATTGGCCATGGTTTGTTCCTCAAAGTGTTTCGACGTTGCCGTCGACGCCGAGCGACTGGCCGGAAATGTTGATCCCCGCATCGGAGAGCAGGAAGGCGACCATCGACGCGACATCATAGGGGCTGGTCATGCGACGCAGCGAGATGTTCTGCAGATAGCGCCCGGTCATCTCCTCGTGGCTGATACCGACCTGCTTGGCGCGCGCCGAGATAACACCTTCGATGCGGGGGCCCTCGATGATGCCGGGCAGGATGGCGTTGACCCTGATGGCGTGCGGCCCGAGCTCTTTGGCCAAGCTTTGCGTGAAACCGATGACACCGAACTTGGCCGCCGAATAGGGTGTGCGGAAGGCGTAGCCATGGCGGCCGGCGGCCGACGACAT
>NZ_RZRR01000480.1:0-4255 GCF_003998555.1 Mesorhizobium sp. M7A.F.Ca.CA.002.09.1.1
GAATTCCTACAATGTGGTGATGGATGCTTCGCGGCCGGAGGTCGTGAGCGGCATTCTCGATTTCGGCGACATGATCCATTCGCCGCTGATCTGCGACCTCGCCATCGGCGCCGTCTACCGCTGGCCGGCGGAAGGCCATCCGCTGGCACCGGCAGCGCGCTTTGTCGCAGGTTATCAGTCGCTCCAACCACTGGAGGAGGAAGAGATTGGCATTCTCTTCGATCTGATCCGTGCCCGACTTGCGCTCATCGTCAACATCGCCAGTTGGCAGGCCGAGCGTTTCCCGGCCAAGCGCGACTACGTGCTGCGCCTCGCCACCGAGGTCTGGGCTTCGCTTGAAAAGCTTGATGGTCTGTCGTCCACCGATGCCCGCCGCTATTTTCTCGACCATTCCAATCCGGAGTAGATGCTCGTGCCCCAGTCCTCGCCGTATCCCGCAAATGCCGACGCGGCTGCATCGGAGCGCGCGCTGCTCGAACGCCGCGCCAGGCTGCTCGGGCCGACCTACCGCGCCTTCTACCGCAACCCTATTCATCTGGTGCGCGGCAGCGGTGTGTGGCTCTACGATGCCCAGGGCCGCAAGTTCCTCGACGCCTACAACAACGTCGCCTCGGTCGGCCACTGCCATCCGCGCGTCGTCGAGGCACTGTCCGGGCAGGCCGCAACGCTCAACACCCACACACGCTATCTCAGCGAGATCATCCTCGATTACGCGGAAAAGCTTCTCGGCACCGTTCCGGCCCATCTCGGCCACGCGATGTTCACCTGCACCGGCAGCGAGGCGAACGACCTTGCCATCCGCATTGCCCAGCATTCCAGCGGCGGCACCGGGGTGATCATCACCGATTTCGCCTATCACGGCGCCACCATAGCGACGGCGCAACTGTCGCCGGCGGCGGTCGGGGCAAAGGGGGTACCAGCGCACCACCGCACGGTGGCAGCGCCGGACACGTTCCGCGACCATGGCCGGGCCGCGCATGATTTCGCCGGAAATGTCGCCGCTGCCATAGAGGACATGCGAGCAAAAGGCATCAAGCCGGCGGCGCTGCTTCTCGACTCCGCCTTTTCCAGCGACGGCATCTTCTTTCCCGATGCGGCGGTGATGCGCGAAGCGGCGGATCACGTCAAAAAGGCCGGCGGCATCGTCATCGCCGATGAGGTCCAGTCCGGCTTCGGCCGGCTTGGCCAGGGCATGTGGGGCTTCGCAAACTATGGCATCGAGCCTGACATCGTCTCGATGGGCAAGCCGATCGGCGATGGGCACCCGATGGGCGCCGTGCTCGTGCGGCCGCAGCTTGTCGCCTCCTTCGGTTCGAACACCGGCTACTTCAACACCTTCGGCGGCAACCCGGTCGCGGCCGCTGTCGGCCTCGCCGTTCTCGATGTCATCGAAGGCGAGGGGCTGATCGAGAATGCGCGCAATGTCGGCGCCTATACGAGTGAACTGCTGCGCGCCCTGCAGGGCCGGCACGGCGCGGTCGCTGATGTCAGGCACAACGGCCTCTATTTCGGCGTCGAGCTGACGGCGGACGGCGACGAGGCTCTGGCCGCCACCAAGACATCGGCGGTCGTCGAAGCCATGCGCGAGGACGGCGTGCTGATCTCGTCCTGCGGTCCGCGCGGCAATGTGCTGAAGATCAGGCCGCCACTGCCCTTTGCCAGGGACAATGCCGAGCAACTGGCCGAGACGCTCGATCGCGCTCTGTCGAACTGGTGATCGGAGCGGCCCGCGCATGCTGAAGCTCGAACATCAGACCCTGAATGACCGCGCCTATGGCGCGCTCAAGCAGGAGCTGATTTCCGGCGGCTTCAGCCCGGGCCAGGCGCTGGTCATCCGCAAGCTCGCCGAGACGTTCGGCATCTCGACGACACCGATCCGCGAGGCGCTGCAGAGGCTTGTCGCCGAGCGGCTGCTCGAGATGCAGAACAACCGCTCGGTCATCGTGCCGTTGCTGTCCGCGCCTGCCTTCGAGGAGCTGACGCGCATCCGCATCGCCGTCGAGGGACTGGCGGGCGAGATGGCGGCGACCAGGATGAGCGAAAGCGGGCTGGCTGACATCCAGGCGACGCTCGCCGGCATGCAGCGTGCCATTGAGGCCGGCGACGCCAGGGCCTATCTCTCATTGAACGAGGCGTTCCACTTCGCCATCTACCAGCATGCTGGCGCGCCGATCCTTTTGAACATGATCCGCGACCTCTGGGGGCGGGTCGGGCCTTATCTCAAGCTGCTGATGCAGGCCGATCGCTACATCCCGCAGTCCAACGACGCGCATCGCAAGATCGTCGCCGCACTGGAGCAGCGCAGCGGTCCCACTGTGCGGATTTTCATAGAAGAGGACATCGCCGTGGCGGCCGCTGTGCTGTCTGCAAACCTTGACGCTGCCAGGGAGCCGTCGGCCTAGCTCGTCCCGTCCAGCCGGTCGCGCAGCATGCTCCAGCCGAGCAGCATGTTGGGCGCGTGCCGCAGCACGGCGTGGAACGGTATTGGCGCCGGCGGCGCGAAGGGCAGCGGCAGGTCGCGGGCGTCGGTGCCGGCGGCCCAGTCGGCCAGAACCTTGCCCATCGCCGTCGTCATGGCGATGCCGCGCCCGTTGCAGGCGCGACCGGCGATCAGTCCCGGACCGAGGTCGATCAGGTGCGGCAGGAAATCCGGTTCGACCGCTGCCATTCCCGACCAGCTGTAGGCAAGCGGCGGCAGGTCGGGCAGACCGAGATGCCGGCCGAGCCTTCGCCAGATCGTCTGCGGTACGCGCGTATCCGCACCGGCGCCAAGGATATGCATGCCGCCGCTGATCAGCCGGTTTTCGGCGTCGAAGCGGAAGGTGAACAGATTGCGTCTGGTGTCACCGACACCTTGCCCGCCGGGAAGCAATCGGTTGCGCACTTCACGAGGTAGCGGCGCTGTCGCGATCTGGAAGACTTTCAGCGGGAAGTAGGTTCGCTGCAACGACGGATTGAGGGACCAGCCATAGGCGTTGGTGGCGATCAGCACCTTGCCCGCGCGTACCGAGCCAGAGGGCATTTTCAGCATCCAGCCATCGGCTATGCGATCAACCGAGGTGACGCGCGTCTGCTCGAAGATCTTTGCGCCGGCCTTCTCCGCCGCATCGGCCAATCCGCGCGCATAGGCGACCGGATTGAGCACGCCGCCGGAACGGTCCATCCAGCCGCCGACATAGCCTGGCACGCCTGTCAGGGCTTCGACTTCCTGCCGATCCAATGTGACTGCCGGCCGGCCACGCTGTGCCCACTGCCCGGCACGTGACTTGACTTTTTCAAAGGCGGCAGGCGAATGCGCCGGCTGGATCCATCCGTTCTGCACGGCGTCGCAGTCGATGCCGTGCTGCCGGATCAGGCGGAAAACCAGGTCGGCGCTGCCGGCGGCGAAATCGATCAGCCTTTCGCCACGCGATGGTCCGAGATGGGCCAGTATGTCGGCCGGGTCCATCTTGGCGAAGTTCGGCACGACGAAGCCAGCATTCCTGCCGGTTGCGCCCCAGGCGATGAATTCGGCTTCGAGAACGGCGACGGAAAGGCCTTTGCCGGCGGCGTGCAGCGCGGTTGAAAGGCCCGAAAAGCCGCCGCCGACAATGGCCAGGTCGACATCGAGCTTACCCTGCAGCGCCGGCCGTTTGCGGCGGTCGCGGCTGACGGCAAGCCAGAGTGAAGCGCCATGCGCTTCCTGCCGAACCGCGGCATTCATGACGGGGAAACGCTTTTGGCCGTAGTCACCTTCGTCCGCTTGCCGAGCCAAGGCCGCCGTGGCCTGTCGCCGAACAGCCCGTTCGGCCGGACCAGCAGGATAACGCAGAGCATGACGCCGATGGCGGCGATCTGCAGCGCGGCGGCACGAGCCTGCTGTTCCGGCGGGAACAGGATGCTGGTCAGCGTGCCCGACCCAGCCCATATCGCCCAGACCAGGATGCTGCCGATGACGGCGCCGAGATTGCTGCCCGAGCCGCCCACGATCAGCATCACCCAGACCTGGAAGGTCAGGATCGGCAAATAATTGTCCGGCGCGATGAAGCCGGTGAAATGCGCCTGCAATGCGCCGGCCAGTGCCATGATGGCGCCGCCCACGGCGAAGGCCTGGACGCGATAGAAACGCGCGCTCTTGCCAAGCGAGATCGCCGCCCGCTCATCCTCGCGTAGCGCCTTCAGCACGCGGCCCCACGGGCTGCGCGACAGATGTTCCAAAGCGAGATAGGCGACCAGAGTCACCGCCGCGACCACGGCAAGGTTCGACAGGTTGAAC
>NZ_RZRR01000481.1:0-4254 GCF_003998555.1 Mesorhizobium sp. M7A.F.Ca.CA.002.09.1.1
GACGCAGGTCCTTCGCCTTCGGCAAGGTTGTGACGATCTGCTCGTGCTCGAGCAGCGACACGGCGAGGTTGGCGAACATCGACTTGCGATGGCTAATGCTTCGGGCGAAGCGGCGGCCTTTGAAACCGTGGCGCATGGCTCTTTTCCTTCTTCAGTTGTTCAAGAGGCCGCGGCCTCTGATGGTTTTCCGCATGACCGTCGGATCGAGCGGCCCACGCCGCCGATCCTTGGAATTCATGCTCAATATTGGTCTTCGTAACGCTTAGCGAGGTCTTCGATGTTTTCCGGCGGCCAGTCCGGCACTTCCATGCCGAGGTGCAGGCCCATCGCCGCCAGAACTTCCTTGATCTCGTTCAGCGACTTGCGGCCGAAGTTCGGGGTGCGCAGCATCTCGGCTTCGGTCTTCTGGATCAGGTCGCCGATATAGACGATGTTGTCGTTCTTCAGGCAGTTGGCCGAACGCACCGAAAGCTCGAGTTCGTCGACCTTCTTGAGCAGCGCCGGGTTGAAGGCGAGCTCGGTGACGGCCTCGGCAGCGACTTCCTTCTGCGGCTCGTCGAAGTTGACGAACAGGCCGAGCTGGTCCTGCAGGATGCGGGCGGCGAAAGCCACTGCGTCCTCGCCGGTGATCGAACCGTCGGTCTCGATCGTCATGGTCAGCTTGTCATAGTCGAGAACCTGGCCCTCGCGGGTGTTCTCGACCTTGTAGGAGACCTTCTTGACCGGCGAATAAAGGCTGTCGACCGGGATGAGGCCGATCGGCGCGTCTTCGGCGCGGTTGCGGTCGGCCGGCACGTAACCCTTGCCGGTGTCGACGGTGAATTCCATGCGGATTTCAGCGCCTTCGTCCAGCGTGCAGATGACGTGGTCGGGGTTGAGGATCTCGACGTCGCCAACCGTCTGGATGTCGCCGGCAAGAACCGCACCCGGTCCCTGCTTGCGAACGACCATGCGCTTGGGACCATCGCCTTCCATGCGGATGGCGATTTCCTTGATATTCAAGACGATGTCGGTCACGTCCTCGCGCACACCGGCGATGGACGAGAATTCATGTAGAACGCCGTCGATCTGCACGGCGGTAACAGCCGCACCGCGCAGCGAAGACAGAAGCACGCGGCGCAGCGCGTTGCCCAGCGTCAGGCCAAAGCCACGCTCGAGAGGCTCGGCGACCAGCGTGGTCAGCGTCTTCTTCTTCGACGAGAACTCGATCTTGTTCGGCTTGATCAGTTCCTGCCAATTTTTCTGGATCATGATGCTTTCCTTCCGTTGACCCGCCACCATCCAATCGTGGCGGGCGACCTGGAATGCCGCGGAGGAGCGCCCAAGGGCGCTCGCGCGGCGTTCGGTAAATGCTTAGACGCGACGCTTCTTGCGCGGGCGGCAGCCATTGTGCGGGATCGGCGTCACATCACGGATCGAGGTGATGGTGAAGCCGGCCGCCTGCAGGGCGCGCAGTGCCGATTCACGACCGGAGCCGGGTCCGCAGACCTCGACTTCGAGCATGCGCATGCCGTGTTCCTGGGCCTTCTTGGCAACATCCTCGGCAGCCATCTGGGCAGCGAACGGGGTCGACTTGCGCGAACCCTTGAAGCCCTGAGCACCGGCAGACGACCAGGCAATCGAATTGCCCTGCGCATCGGTGATGGTGATCATCGTGTTGTTGAAGGTCGAATTGACGTGGGCAACGCCCGACGAGATATTCTTGCGTTCGCGACGGCGAACACGAGCGGCTTCCTTGGCCATGATAGTCCTTTCAGTTGATCTCTACACCGCCGTAATGCCAGCGGCTCCACCTTCGTAAGGGAGTAGGGGAATAGGGCAGCAAGGGAGTAGGGAAAAACGCGACCCGACTGGCGGGCATTCCCTACTGCCTTACTCCCCTACTCCCTTATTCCCCTAAAAAAATTACTTCTTCTTGCCGGCGATCGACTTGGCCGGGCCCTTGCGGGTGCGCGCATTGGTATGCGTGCGCTGGCCGCGGACCGGCAGCGAGCGGCGGTGACGCAGGCCGCGGTAGCAGCCGAGGTCCATGAGCCGCTTGATGTTCATCGAGACTTCGCGGCGCAGGTCGCCTTCAACCTGGTAATCGCGGTCGATGGTCTCGCGGATCTGCAGCACTTCCGCGTCGGTCAGCTGGTTGACGCGGCGCTCGGCCGGGATGCCGACCTTGTCGACGATCTCCTGGGCGAACCGCTTGCCAATGCCGTGAATGTACTGAAGCGCAATGACAACGCGCTTGTTGGTCGGAATGTTGACGCCGGCTATACGAGCCATGTTCTTCCCTTCTCCATGTGGGCCGGCCAATCCTCAAAAACAAGGTAGGCTCGGCGCTGTCTTAAGTTGCCCCGCGTCCGGTGGAGGCCGGCCCATGCGGGAGTTTCCAGTTCAATGCGGCTGCCTTGCCCTTGCGGACAAGCAAAGCTCATGCCTGATAGGAAGACGGGCCGCCATACCGCAGCGAACCGCCTCCGTCAAGTGCAATCGTTAATTTCCCCGCACCGCGTCCTTGAGCACCGCTTCGATCTGTTCCGTCACGGCGTCGATATCGGCCATGCCATCGACACTGCGGAGCTTGCCCTTGGCATAGTAGTAGCCAATCAGCGGCGACGTCTTCTTGTAGTATTCCCTCAGGCGCTCTTCGAACACGGTCGGATTGTCGTCCTTGCGAACGGGAAGGCCGGCGGCCTGCGCCTCGTCGGCGCGTTTGACGATCCGGCCAACCAGGGCCTTGTCGTCGACCACGAGTTCAATGACGGCGTCGAGCCCCTGCGAGCGATCCGACAGCATCTGCTCGACCGCATCCGCCTGCACCAGGGTCCGCGGATAGCCGTCGAGGATGAACCCCTTGGCGCAGTCGGGCTGATCGATACGCTCAGCGACGATCGCGTTGACGATCGCGTCGGACACCAGTTCACCGGCATCCATCACCGCCTTGGCGCGCTTGCCAACCTCGGTGCCTGCCTGGACGGCAGCACGCAGCATGTCGCCCGTCGAGAGCTGGGGTATGCCGTGTTTTTCTACCAGTCTTTGTGCTTGCGTCCCCTTGCCCGCTCCTGGCGGCCCAAGCAATATCAACCTCATCTGGCTTTCTTCCCCCCGCGCAGCTTCGACTTCTTGATCAGGCCTTCATACTGGTGCGCGATCAGGTGACCCTGAATCTGCGCAACCGTATCGAGCGTGACACTGACCACGATCAGAAGCGATGTGCCACCAAGGTAGAACGGTACGCCAGTCGCCGAGATCAGGAACTCCGGCAGCAGGCACACCAGCACCAGATAGATGGCGCCGACGACGGTGATGCGGGTGAGAACGTAATCGATATAATCGGCGGTGCGCTCGCCCGGACGATAGCCCGGGATGAAGCCCGAATGCTTCTTGAGCTGGTCGGCGGTGTCCTTCGGGTTGAAGACAATCGCGGTGTAGAAGAAGGCGAAGAACACGATCATCGCCGCATAAAACAGCATGTAGAGCGGCTGGCCGTGGCCGAGCGAGGCGAGCACGGTGCTTGCCCACGCCGGCAGGTTCGTCGTCTGCGAGAAGCCGGCGACGGTGGCCGGCAGCAAAAGCAGCGACGAGGCAAAGATCGGCGGAATGACGCCCGACGTGTTGAGCTTCAGCGGCAGGTGCGAGGTATCGCCCTGGAACATCCGGTTGCCGACCTGGCGCTTTGGATACTGGATCAGCAAGCGGCGCTGGGCGCGCTCGAAGAACACGATGAGCGCAATGACGACGATAGCCAGCACGATGATCGCCAGGATCAGGCCGGTCGACAGCGCGCCGGTGCGGCCAAGCTCCAGCGTGCCGGAGATGGCGTGCGGCAGGCCGGCGACGATGCCGGAGAAGATGATCAGCGAAATACCGTTGCCGATGCCGCGGGCGGTGATCTGCTCGCCCAGCCACATCAGGAACATGGTGCCGCCGACCAGCGTGACGACGGTCGAGATGCGGAAGAACATGCCGGGGTCACTGACGATGCCGTTGCCGCCTTCCAGACCGACCGAAATGCCATAGGCCTGAACCAGCGCAAGCAGCACGGTGCCGTAGCGCGTGTACTGGTTAATGACCTTGCGGCCCTGTTCGCCTTCCTTCTTCAGCGCTTCCAATGACGGGATGACCGAGGTCATCAGCTGCATGATGATGGAGGCGGAGATGTAAGGCATGATGCCGAGCGCAAAGATCGCCATGCGCTGCACGGCGCCGCCGGCGAACATGTTGAACATGCCGAGCACGCCCTTGCTCTGCGAAGAGAAGGCC
>NZ_RZRR01000482.1:0-4229 GCF_003998555.1 Mesorhizobium sp. M7A.F.Ca.CA.002.09.1.1
TCCCTGGCGCCGGTCATCAGGTCCGGACCGATGCCGGTCGTCACCTCATAGCCCTTGGCGTCGAGATGGCGCGTCACCGGGCCTGGCGTGGTGAAGCGCGGCGTCTTCAGCCTGGCATCCTTGACCAGGTCGAGCTTGAGCACGACGTCCATC
This sequence comes from Mesorhizobium sp. M7A.F.Ca.CA.002.09.1.1, assembly GCF_003998555.1. NCBI lineage: Bacteria > Pseudomonadati > Pseudomonadota > Alphaproteobacteria > Hyphomicrobiales > Phyllobacteriaceae > Mesorhizobium > Mesorhizobium sp. M7A.F.Ca.CA.002.09.1.1. The sequence goes on from NZ_RZRR01000482.1 coordinate 154, forward strand.
GGACTTTCGATCGCCGTGCCGCAGACCTCGCCGTCACCTTGCGCGGCATGGGTGTCGCCGACCGAAAACAGCGCGCCCGCCACTTCCACCGGCAGATAGAGCGTGGTGCCGGCGGCGAGATCGCGGATGTCGAGATTGCCGCCGACGCGCCTTGGCGGCACCACCGAGTGGTGGCCCTTTTCCGCCAGCGCGTTGCCTATGGTGCCGGCGAAGGGTTTCAACGGCACACGCGCATTCTTGCCGAACAGCGCCGGCTCGAGCGAGGCAGCGTCGTATTTCCAGATGTTCAGCGCCGGCTCCTTGAAGTCGTCGGCGAGCAGCCCAAAGCCCGGAATGTTGGCCGTCCAGCCGAAGCCGGACGGCTTGAACATCTCGATCGTCACCTTCAGCGCGTCACCCGGCTCGGCCCCCTCGACGAAGATCGGCCCGGTCACCGGATTGACGGTGGCGAAGTCGAGCTTGGCGACGTCGGCGACCGTGCTGCCGGCCTGCAACTGGCCGCCGGAGGAATCGAGGCACTGGAACTCGATCGTCGAGCCGGGCGCCACCCGCTCGGCCGGGGCAAACGAATTGTCCCAGCCGAAATGATGTTGGCGCCCGTGGATGGTGTAGTCGCAGTTATTGCACATCTTTTACGTACACATTGTCGTAGTTGATCGGGATATGAACCGGGTCGACATAGAGGTTGTCGGCGCCGCCCATGCGCGCCGATTTCATGGTGAAGCGCTGCTCGTTGAAGACCGGCGCCCAGGGCGCGTCTTCCATCACCTTGTCGTAGATGGCGCTCCACATCTTGTCGCGTTCGCCTGATTTAGCCGGGTCGACCACCGAGTCGGCCTCGGCCGCCTTGGCGTCGAGATCCTTGTTGCAATACCACGACCAGTTCCAGCCGCCGGGCACCGCACCGGCGCAGCCGAGGATCGGGCCGTAGAAGTTCGACGGATCCGGGAAGTCGGCGATCCAGGCCATGCCGCCGGACCAGATCATCGGTGCGCCGGCCTTGTCGCCGCCGGCGGCAATCACGTTTGCCTGCGCCAGCGACTGGATGCTGGCCTTGATGCCGATCGCCGCCAGATCCTGCTGGATCGCCTGGGCGATGCGCGGGTTGGGATCGGTGTTCATGGCAAACAGCTGTGTCTCGAAGCCGTCGGGGTGGCCAGCCTCTGCGAGCAGCGCCTTGGCCTTGGCGACGTCATAGGGATAGCCCTTGTATTCCTTGTCGTAGCCCGGCATCGACGGCGGCAGCGGCTGGTTGGCCGGCACGGCGCGGCCGTTGATGATCTGGATGACGCGCGCCTTGTTGATCGCCATGTTGACTGCCTGGCGCACCTTAACATTGTCGAACGGCGCCATGGTGGTGTTCATGGTGACATAGCCGGTGTGCAGCTGGCCGCCTTCGACGACGCGTGCCTTCTGCTCGGGATCGGCCATCACCTCCTGGAATTTTGCTGGCGGAATGCCGTCGCCGGGGACGTCGATCTCGCCCTTCTGCAGGCGCAGCAGCGCCACGATCGGCTCCTGGCCGATCTCGAAGGTGATCTTGTCCAGATGCGGCAGGCCCTTGTGCCAATAGTCCGCATTGCGCTCGAAGACGATGCGCTCGCCGAGCGTCCACTCGGCGAGCTTGAAGGCGCCGGTGCCGACCGGATGCTTGCCGAAATCGGCGCCGTATTTCTCGACCTCTTCCTTCGGCACGACATGGGCGAAGTTGATGGCCATCACATGCAGGAAGGTGGCGTCGGGGCGGGTCAATTCGAATTTGACCGTGTAAGGGTCGACGACGGTGACGCCGGAGAGGCTCTCGGCCTTGCCGGCGGCGACATCGTCATAGCCCTTGATCGAGCCGAAGAAGCCGGCGCCGGGGCTCTGCGTCTTCGGATTGGTGACGCGGTCGAGCGAATATTTCACGTCGTCGGCCGTCATCTCGCGGCCATTGTGGAATTTCACGCCATGGCGCAGCTTGAAGGTGAAGGTCTTGCCGTCGGGCGAAATCTCGTAGCTTTCGGCGAGGTCGGGTTTCAAATTGGTGGTGCCCGGCTCGTAGTCCATCAACCCGTCGAACAGACTCTTGATCATCGACCAGTTCTGCCAGTCATAGCCGATCGCCGGATCGAGCGTGGCGACGTCGTCCTTGTAGGTGATGGTGATGGCGCCGCCCTGCTTGGCGTTCGGATCGACGGCGTCCTCGGCGCGAACGCTCGTCATGCCGAGCATCAGCGCCAGCGCCGATGCCGCTACCGTGGATGCGAGAAACCTTTTCATTTTTATGTTCCCTTTCTCTGTCTGGTTTTCATTTCATCTGAGCTTGATGCGGGGGTCGATGAAGGGCGCGATGATGTCGGCCAGCAGATTGCCCAGCACGATGGCGAAGGCCGACACCAGCGTCACACCCATGATGATCGGGATGTCGACGCGCTGGATGGCCTGCCAGGCGAGCTGGCCAATGCCGGGCCAGCCGAATACGCTTTCGACGACGACGATGCCGCCCATGAAGATGCCTATGTCGATGCCGATCATGGCGATCACCGGCAGGATGGCGTTGGGCAGCGCATGGCGGAACAGGATAGCTCGCCGCGCCAGGCCTTTGGCGCGGGCGGTGCGCACGTAATCCTGGCGCAGCACGTCGATCATCGACGAGCGCATCATGCGCGCGTACCAGCCCGCGCCGAGGATTCCCATGGTCAGTGACGGCAGCACCAGATGACGCCAGGTGCCGTAGCCGCCGATCGGGAACCAGCTGAGCCGCACGGCAAAGACGTAGAGCAGCAGCAGACCGACGACGAATTGCGGCGCCGAGACGCCGACGAAGGAGGCGACCATCAGCGTCTGGTCAGTGGCGGTGCCGCGCTTGACGGCGGCGATCAGGCCCATGCTCAGGCCGAGCAACAGCTCGCACAGGATGGCGCCGACCATCAGCAACAGGCTGGCCGGCAGCCGCGAAACGATCAGCTCGGTGACTTCGGAGCGCTGGATGTAGGAGCGGCCGAGATCGCCGCTGACGAGCTTCGTGAGATAGCGCCAGTACTGGACGACGAACGGCTGGTCGAGGCCGAGCTGCTGGCGGATGTTCTCGACCGTCTGCGGCGTGGCACTGCGGCCGGCGATCTGGCGCACCGGATCGGCGGGCAGGAGATAGAGCAGAGCGAAGGTGATCAGCGAGACGCCGAGCAGGATCAGCAGCGACTGGATGAGGCGGCGGCCGAGATAGGCGATCATGCCCGGCCTCTTTGCGTCGGATCGAGGATGTCGCGCAGCGCATCGCCGATCAGGTTGAAGGCGAGCGCCAGCGCCAGGATCGCGGCACCCGGAAAGAACACCAGCCAGGGTGCGGCCTGGAAATAGGTCTGGTTCTCGAAGATGATGTTGCCCCAGGACGCCGTGGGCGGCTGGACGCCGATGCCGAGGAAGGAGAGTGTCGCCTCGAGCAGCACGGTGGTCGAAATGCCGAGCGTGCCCCAGACGATGATGGTCGGTAAGAGATGCGGCAGGATGTGGCGAAACAGGATGCGCGGCGCGCTCGCGCCGATGGTGCGTTCGGCATCGATGAACTCACGCTCCGCCAGCGATGAGGTCTCGGTGTAGATGACGCGGGCGGTCTGCACCCAGTTGACCAAAGCGATGACCATGGCGACGATCCACAGGCTGGGCTCGAACACCGCGGCCAGGCAAATGGCGAGCAGCAGTGCCGGAAACGCCATCATCAAATCGGTGAAACGCATCAGCGCGCTGCCGATCCAGCCACGGAAATAGCCGGCGACAACACCGACCAGCGTGCCAATGAACAGTGCCACGCCATTGGCGACGATGCCGATGATCAGCGAGGTGCGGGCGCCGTAGAGGATGCGGGTCAGGAGGTCGCGGCCGAGCAAGTCGGTGCCCAGCCAGAATTTTGCATCCGGCGGCAAGGGCGAGCCCTCGATGGTCAGGCCGTCGAACATCTGCTCGTTGGGATCATAGCCAGTCAGCCATGGCGCCAGCACGGCGCCGGCAACGACGATGGCGACGATGACCAGCCCGAGCAGAGCCAGACGGCGCCTGACCAGCCGGCGCCAGACGCCGGCGCGCGGCTTGACCGG
>NZ_RZRR01000483.1:0-4227 GCF_003998555.1 Mesorhizobium sp. M7A.F.Ca.CA.002.09.1.1
GCGCCTCGGTGGTGATCCAGCCGCGTGTCGCAAGCTCGCCGAGCATCGGCACGGTCTCGCGGCCACGCAGTTCAGGGAAGCGTCCGCCGGCGATAAGCTGCTGGGTCTGGACGAAGAACTCGATCTCGCGAATGCCGCCGCGGCCGAGCTTGACGTTGTGGCCCTTGACCGCGATCTCACCATGGCCCTTGTGGGCGTGGATCTGACGCTTGATCGAATGGACGTCGGCAATCGCCGCGTAATCCATGTATTTGCGCCAGATATAGGGCTGAAGCTCCTTGAGGAAGGTAGCGCCCGCGGCCAGATCGCCAGCCACCGGACGTGCCTTGATCATGGCGGCGCGCTCCCAGTTCTGGCCGCGCGCCTCATAGTAGCGCAGTGCCGCCTCAACCGGGATCGCCAGCGGTGTCGAACCGGGGTCGGGGCGCAGCCTCAGATCGGTGCGGAAGACATATCCGTGCTCGGTGCGGTCCTGCAGGATGCGAACCAGGCGGCGCGTCAGCCGCGAAAACAATTCGGTGGCGTCGAGCGGGTCGACGACCGCCGGTGCTTCCGGATCGAAGAAAACCACCAGATCGATGTCCGAGGAAAAATTCAGCTCATGTGCCCCGAGCTTGCCCATGCCGAGCAGGATCCAACCCGACTGTTTCGACGGGTTGTCGACATCCGGCAGTTTGAGTTTGCCCTGGCCGTGCGCGTCGCGCAGCAGGAAGTCGACGGCGGCACGGGTACAGGCGTCAGCGAGGTCGCTCAACCGCCGGACCGTCAGCGCCGTTTCGGCCTCGCCGGCAAGATCGGCCAGCGCGATGAGGAAATGCGCCTCCGCCTTCCACTGGCGCAGCTCCATCATCAGGCCGGATTCCGAAAGGGTCTCCGCCAAATGCGCCAGGTCTATGGCGGCGCCGATCGCTTTCAGCCGAGCCTCGATTGTCTGCTCGAACAGCCCGTCCAGGATTTGCGGCCGGCGACGTGCCGTATCGCGCAGGAACGGCGACAGATCGAAGACGGCGGCGAGGAAATCCTGGCCCTCCCCTTTGCCGGCCAGAAACTTGGCCAGCCGCGTCAGCCCTTCTTCGCGTGCGGCGGACGCGATCTCGGCCAGTTCCAGCCGCGCACGGTCCTCGTCCAGCGGAACAAGCCTGGCCGCCGGCTTCAGCAGCCAATCTTTCGCTCTCGCAGTCGTGCTCATCAGTGATCCTCCCGAACCGGGAAACTCATGACCACGGATAGTCCAGGATTGCCAGGCAAGAGTTCAAGCCGGCCATTGTGGAATGTCATGACCGCCTTGGCGAGGCTGAGGCCAAGACCGGAACCCGGTTGCGAACGGCTCTTCTCCAGCCGCACGAAACGTTCCGTGGCACGCGCGCGGTCGCCATCGTCGGGAATGCCGTGGCCATTGTCGGCAACCGACAGGCGAACGTCCGCACCGGTTCGCTCGAGCGTGACGCGCACCGCCGGCTGGGCATTGGCGCCGGTGGAATATTTGATGGCGTTGTCGACGATGTTCGACAGCGCCTGACCGATCAGTTCGCGGTTGCCGTTGACGGACACCGCCTCGTGCGCGTCTGCTTCCAGCGACACGCCCGCCTCTTCCGCCACCGGCTCATAGAGCTCGACGACATCGCGTACGGCTTCCGCAAGATCGACGCGGTTCGTATTTTCAGACGAGTAGCCAGCCTCCAGCCGGGAGATCATCAGGATGGCGTTGAAGGTTTTTATCAACTGGTCCGACTCGGCGATGGTGCCTTCCAGCGCCTGCCGGTAGTCGGTGGGCTTTTGCTTGCCCGAAAGCGTCGCTTCGGCCCGGTTGCGCAGCCGGGTCAGCGGCGTCTTCAGATCATGCGCGATGTTGTCGGAAACCTGCTTCAAGCCTTCGTTCAGCGTGGCGATCCTGGCCAGCATGGCATTGAGATTTTCGGAGAGCCGGTCGAACTCGTCGCCAACCCCCGTCACCGGCAGCCTGCCCGACAGATCGCCGCCCATGATGCGACGGCTGGCTTCCGACACGCTGTCGATGCGCTTCAGCGCAGCGCGGCCGACAAAAAACCAGATCAGCAATCCGCCCAGCCCCATCATGCCGAGCGCCAGCATCAGCGCACGGCGGATGACGGCACGAAACCGTTCCGGCTCGCCAAGGTCGCGGCCGACCAGCATGATCATCTGGTTCGGCAGCCGCAGCACCAGCGCAATGGCGTTGTGGCCTTTTTCGCCCTGCGCCTGCGCATCGTTCTGCTCGGATTGGGTGGTGGTACCCTGCTCGGCGGGAAGGTTGCGCAGGCGCTCGAGCTCTCCCTCGCCAAAGCGCTGATAAGAGAACGGACTGCTGGTCCAGCCTTCGGTTTCGAGAACGCCAGGTTCGAGGCTCTGCACGTTGCCGGTCAGGATCTGGCCGTTGGCGTCGGCGATCAGGTAAAGGTTTGCGCCGGGCTGGCGCGAGCGCGCTTCGACCACGCGGACCAGTACCGGCAGGCCACCGCGCTGATAGGCGCGGGCAAGGCCGAGCACTTCGTCATTGATGGTCTCCTGCGTCTGCGCGGTCAGCATTCGCGCCGACAGCGAGGTCATGTAGAAGACGAGCGCCACCGCGCAGAGCGCGAAGAGCAGGAAGTAGAGCGCCGAAAGCCGCGCTGCCGTCGTCTTCATGATGGCGGGCACGGAAAGAGCCATGCCGCAGCTAACCACTCTTCAGCATATAGCCGGCGCCGCGAACCGTATGCAGGATGGGCTTGTCGAAGCCCTTCTCTATCTTGCCGCGCAGCCGGGAGACATGGACGTCGATGACATTGGTCTGCGGATCGAAATGGTAGTCCCAGACATTTTCCAGCAGCATGGTGCGCGTCACCACCTGGCCGGCATGCCGCATCAGATATTCGAGCAAGCGGAACTCACGCGGCTGCAGCGTTATCTCGCGTGACGCACGGCGGACCGAATGCGACAGCCTGTCGAGTTCGAGATCGCCGACGCGGTAGACGGTTTCCGCTTCCTTGGCACTGGCGCGCCGGTTCAGCACCTCGACGCGGGCGAGAAGCTCGGAGAAGGCATAGGGCTTTGTCAGGTAATCGTCGCCGCCGGCGCGCAAACCCGTGACCCGGTCATCGACCTCGCCGAGCGCCGACAGGATCAGCACCGGCGTCGTGTTGCCCCTGGACCTGAGACCGGCAATGACCGACAGGCCGTCGCGACGCGGCATCATCCGGTCGATCACCATCACGTCGTAGTCGCCGGCGTCGGCGAGCGCAAAGCCGGTTTCGCCGTCACCGGCGACATGCGCGGTGTGACCGGCCTCGGCAAAGGCTTTCTGCAAGTAATCCGCAGCCTCGCGATCGTCTTCTATGACGAGAATCTTCATAGGGCTGTTATACGCGATTTCGCCGGAAGGTTGAGTGGCAGACATCTGCATTGTGGCCTTTGCCAAAGCGCATCGCGACCGAGATCGCTCGAAGCAGTGCGCGATAAAGCTGCTCGCTGCCGATGTCGTTGGCATCGGATCGTTGAAGCGCTTTTGAAATTGTGCGGCAGCGGGCGATGGGAAGCCCGCTGCCGCCGGGGGAAGGCGCGATGACTGACTAACGCGCGCTCCTCCATGCTTTCCCGTACGGCGGCTCGGGGGTGTTGAACCGGCGCACTGGAAAAGTCCAACTTGCCGCCGGAACGCCCTCACCCGTCTCGGAAGGCCGAGAGAACGCTCCGGAGCCGACCTCAGCCCTTGGCGACGGGCAGCGCGACGAAACGATTGGTGTCGTCGCGGGTGATCTGCATCAGCACTGCCTTGCGGCCGGATTTGACCGCTTCGGTCATCGCCTTGGTGACGTCGTCGGTGCCGTTCACTTCGGTCGAATTGACCGATGTGATGACGTCGCCCGGCTGGATGCCGCGATCGGCAGCATCGCTGTCGGGATCGACGTCGGTCACCACCAGCCCCTTGCCGTTTTCGGACTTGGTGACGGTCAGGCCGAGATCGGCCAGCGTGTCGGGCTTTGCCGGAGCGGCAGGCTGCGACTGGTCGACAGAGGCCTGCTTGTCGCTCGAGGGCAGTTTGCCGAGATCGACCTTGACCGTCTGGCTCTTGCCGTCGCGCCACACGGTGACGTCAACCGATTTGCCAGGCGAGTAGGCGCCGATCAGCCGTGCCAGTTCCTTCGGCGAAGCGACGTCCTTGCCGTTGACCTGGGTGATCACGTCACCGGCCGTGATGCCCGCCTTCTTGCCGGGACCATCGTCCTGGGC
>NZ_RZRR01000484.1:0-4226 GCF_003998555.1 Mesorhizobium sp. M7A.F.Ca.CA.002.09.1.1
GTCTGACGACGCGCGAAGTGCTCGAACTGCTGCGCGGCCTCAAAGGTCTTAACATCGTCGGCGGCGACGTCGTCGAGGTGGCGCCGCAATACGACTCGACCACCAACACGGCGCATGCCGCCGCACAGGTGCTGTTCGAGATACTGAGCCTGATGGTGTTCAGCCCGGCGATAACAGGCAAGGGCGCCTGACGTCTAGAAAAGCAAAGGCAGCCGCCGCGCTGGAGCCGGCGGCCGACCCGAACAAACAAAGCTTCCAGACAGGGGAATGACAATGACAATCCGTAAGACATTTGCCTCCATCGCCGCCGTGCTGATGCTCGGCACGGCCGGTTTCGGCCTCGCAGTTCAGGCCGCTAGCGCCGATGCGCTGGCGGACATCACCAAGGCCGGCACCATCAATGTCGGCGTCTTCGCCGACTTTCCGCCCTTCTCCTCGGCCAGCGCCGACATGAGCCTCAAGGGCTATGACATGGATGTCGCGCAATACATCGCCGATACGCTCAAGGTGAAGCTCAATCCCATCGCCGTCACCGGCCAGAACCGCATCCCGTATCTGAACGATCATCGCGTCGACCTGCTGATGAGCGTCGGCTATTCGAAGGAACGCGAGCAGGTCATCGACTTCGCCGCTGCCTACGCGCCCTACTACATCGCCGTGATCGGTCCGGCAGCGCTTGCCGTCAAAGGCAAGGAAGACCTCGCCGACAAGTCGATCGCCGTCAATCGCGGCACGCTGGAAGACACCTCGCTCACCGAGGCAGCACCGGCATCGGCCGACATCAAGCGCTTCGACAACTACAATTCGGTGATCCAGGCCTTCATCTCCGGCCAGACGCAGCTGATGGTCGTCGGCAACGATGTCGGCGCGCAGGTGCTGGCCAAGCAGGACGCACTGAAGCCGGAGCAGAAGTTCCAGCTTCTGACCTCGCCCTCGCATATCGGCCTCAACAAGAACGAAGACGGCCTGAAGAAGGCCGTGAACGATGCGGTCGCCAAGATGCTGGCCGACGGCAAGCTGGACGAAAGCTCGAAAGCCTGGCTGAAGACGCCGCTCAATCCCGACAATCTCAAGGATTGAGTTTCCGTGGCCTTTGGCTGGCTCCCGGGTGCCCTGGGCGACATCGCGCATGGCGCGGCCACGACGATCCTGCTGATCGCCGTGACCACGCTGGCCGGAACGCTGCTCAGCATCCTGGGTGCCGCGGGGCGGCGAAACGGCCCGGTGCTGCTCAAGCGGGCAATCGCCTGCTATGTCGAGGTGATGCGCAACACGCCGTTCCTGGTGCAGTTGTTCTTCATCTTCTTTGGGCTGCCCAGCCTGGGCGTCCGGCTCGACCCGCTCCTGGCCGCCATGCTGGCGATGACGCTCAACATGGCGGCCTACACCATCGAGATCGTCGGCGCCGGGCTTGACGCCGTGCCCGGCGGGCAGACGGAAGCAGCGCTGGCCCTTGGGCTGCGGCCACGCCAGGTGTTCGTCAAGATCGTGCTGCCGCAGGCGCTCAAGATCATCTACCCCGCGCTCACCAGCCAGATCGTCATCATGATGCTGGAGTCCGCCGTCGTGTCGCAGATCGCCGTGCGTGAGCTGACCTACGAGGCCGACATGCTGCAGGCACGCACCTTCCGCTCCTTCGAGACCTATTTCGTCGTGACGCTGGTCTATCTCGCTCTGTCGATGGCCTTGCGCCGGCTGCTGGTGTCAGGCGGGCGCCGCGCGCTCGGAGCCGGTGTGTCATGATCGAGTTCACCTTCTGGGACATCGTGCGCAACCTACTGCTCGCCGCCCGCTGGACGGTGCTGCTATCGCTGGCCGCCTTTATCGGCGGCGGCATCGTCGGCATGATCGTGCTGTTCTTCAGGATCGCTGAGAACAAATGGAGCCGGCGTGTCGCCTCCGGCTACATCGCCCTGTTCCAGGGGACGCCGCTCTTGATGCAGCTGTTCCTGATGTTCTTCGGCCTGCCGATGCTTGGTCTGCGCATCGAACCCTGGACGGCGGCGGCGCTCGGCCTCACCTTCTTCGCCAGCGCCTATCTCGCCGAAATCTGGCGCTCCGGCGTCGCGGCGCTACCCCTCGGTCAATGGGACGCCGGTGCCAGCCTCGGCCTGCACTATCTGCAGGAACTCAGGCTGATCATCCTGCCGCAGGCGTTTTCGATCACCCGCGCACCCACCGTCGGCTTCCTGGTGCAGCTGATCAAATCGACGGCGCTCACCTCGATCATCGGCTTCGAGGAGCTGGTGCGGACCTCCAACGCCATCAACAATGCGACCTTCGAACCGTTCAAGGTATACGGGCTGGTGGCGCTGATCTTCTTCGTCATGTGCTTTCCGCTGACGCAATACGCCCGCAGGCTCGAGAAACAGGCGGCTGCTCGCTGACGCGCCAAGGCAGCGCCCGATTTCAGACCGGCAACCCAAGCTGCTTGCGCAGGCTCTTGTCGAATTCGGATGCGGGGACGAAACGGCGCAGGAAACTGACCTGGCGCGCCATTTTTCCCGCCGCATAGCGTTTCTTCGGCGCGGGATCGGTCGCTGCTGCCAAAATGGTCTTGGCGACCACTTCGGGCGCATCGCCTTTTTCCATCGATTTCCGCACTGACATAGTCATCCCGGCGCGCGCGGAGTCGTAGATTTCGAGCGACCGGTCGGGGGCGGCAAGATTGTCCTCGAATGATGTGCGGGTATAGGCGGGCTCCACCAGCGAAACGCGAATGCCGAAGGGGCGCAATTCGTGATCGAGCGACTCGGAATACCCTTCGATGGCGTGTTTGGTCGACGAGTAAAGCGCGAAATAGGGAGCGGGGATGAACCCCTGTACCGAGCTCAAATTTACGATTCTGCCCTTCCCTTGGCGCCGCATTGCCGGCAGCACCGCGTTGGTCACGCGCAAGACGCCGAAGACGTTCACGTCGAACAGCGCCTTGGCCTGGGCGGTCGAGGACTCCTCCGCGCCGCCAAACAGCCCCATGCCGGCATTGTTGACAAGCACGTCGATGCGTCCGGCCGCGGCCAGAACGTCATCGACCATTGTCGCGACGGACGCGTCGTCGGTCACGTCGCAGGTCAGCATGGTCACGCCGGCGGATTGCTGTGAGGCCGTGCGACGGCTGGTTCCGAAGACGCGAAAGCCAGCGCCGAGCAAGGCGTCGGCGGTAGCGCGCCCGATGCCGGAAGATGCCCCTGTGACAAGGGCGACGCCGGGACTGGTCTTGTTCATGGAAATCATATCCTTCTTTGCGTTGGATCGGATTGGGAAAAGCATTGAGATAGGCCGGGGCAAAGGGCGTCGGTCATGACTGCGTCTGGCCACCGCTAGTTCCAGCGTCTGAACAGGGCGCTGGCATTCACGCCGCCAAAGCCGAAGCCATTGGAGATCGCGTACTCCATCTCCATGGGCCGGGGTGCGTTGGCGACGAAGTCGATTCCGTCGCCGGCCGGATCGGCCTCGCCCAGGTTGAGGGTTGGCGGGGCGACCTGATCCCTGAGCGCCAGGATTGCGAAGATCGCACCAAGCCCGCCGGCCGCTCCGAGCAGGTGTCCGGTCGCCGATTTCGTGGCACTGACAGCTATCGCGAAATCGCGCCCGAACACGCTCTTGATCGCTTCGATCTCACCCAGGTCGCCGACTGACGTGGAGGTCGCATGCGCATTGAGATGACGAACGTCGCGTGGCGAAATCCCTGCCTGGGCAATCGCGATCTGCATGGCCCGGCGCGCGCCGTCGCCGTCCTCTGGCCCGGAGGTGACGTGATGGGCATTCGCCGTCGTGCCGTAGCCGACGAGCTCAGCAATCGGTTTTGCGCCGCGCGCCAACGCGTGGCTCAACGCCTCGATGACCAGCACGCCGGCCCCTTCGCCCATGACGAAGCCGTCGCGCGATGTGTCGAAAGGGCGCGAGGCTTGGGCCGGCGCCCAATTGAAGCCGGTTGAAAGAGAACGAGCGGCGGCGAAACCGCCGAGACTGACGGTGTTGATGCACGCTTCCGTTCCGCCGCACACGGCGATGTCGGCTTCGTTGGCGCGGATCAGGCGGGCGGCGTCGCCGATCGCCTGGATGCCTGCCGCGCACGCCGTCACCGGTGCGCCGAGTGGACCTTTGAAGCCATGACGGATCGAGATGTGGCCCGCCGCGAGGTTCACCAGGAAGGACGGCACCGTAAAGGGAGACAGGCGGCGGGCGCCACGCAGGTCCACCGTGCGCACCGCCTCGGTGATGGC
>NZ_RZRR01000485.1:0-4223 GCF_003998555.1 Mesorhizobium sp. M7A.F.Ca.CA.002.09.1.1
GGGCGGCCGTGGTCGAACGCTCGATATTTCAGCCGGCCGGACACCTCCATACATCAGATGATCGACCTTAGTATCCAGACCGTCGCCATGCTCGCTTTCGCCGCTTTTGCTGCGGGCTTTGTCGATTCGATCGCCGGCGGCGGCGGGCTGATCACAGTGCCGGCGCTGCTGCTTGCCGGCTTCACGCCGGTCCAGGCGCTCGCCACCAACAAACTGCAAGGCATGTTCGGCTCGGGCTCGGCGACCATCCACTACGCGTCGAAGGGTCATGTCGACCTGCGCCGGCAATTGCCGTCGGCGCTTCTGGCCCTTGTCGGCAGCGCCATCGGCGCCTTGCTGGCGACGATCGTGCCGGGTGACATACTGCGGGCTGCCCTGCCCATCGTGCTGATCGCCATCGCGCTCTACTTCGCGTTCAAGCCCAACATGAACGATGTCGACCGCGCCGAGCGCCTGTCGCCGTTCCTGTTTGGATTGACCTTGGTGCCCGCCATCGGCTTCTACGATGGCCTGTTCGGGCCAGGCGCCGGCTCCTTTTACATGCTGGCCTTCGTGGCACTTGCCGGCTACGGCGTGCTCAAGGCGACGGCGCATACCAAATTGCTCAACTTCGCCTCCAACATCGGCGGCTTCATCGTCTTCGCGGCCTTCGGCGTCGTCTACTGGAAGATCGGTCTGATGATGGGCGTCGCCCAGTTCCTCGGCGCTCGCGTCGGCGCCAGCCTGGCCATGCGCATCGGCGCAAGACTGATCAAGCCGCTGCTGGTGATCGTATGCCTGGCGCTTGCTGTGAAGCTGCTGGCTGACCCGGCGAACCCGCTGCGGGCCTTGATTGGTGTGTGATCCCGCGCCCTGATAGGATGCCGCTGTTCGAATCATGTTGGAGAGGCAGACATGAATCTTAGCGCACCTACCCAGATCGTTTTTATCATCTCCGTTGTTATCGCCATCATCGGCGTTCTCGCCGCGCTTGGCGTTCTCTCATTCATTCCACTCGCATCGGCGTGGATCGTGCTTATTGCTTTCATCGTGCTTGCCGGCGGCTGCTTGATGCGCGGCGCCTGACCATTTCCCTTGAAGTGGGGACGAGGAGCGCCCGGCCAAAAGCCGGGCGCTTTTGATTCCGGCCCTTGGTCTGTTAGATTTGACTGGCGCGAGGATGGCCGATGCCAGTCAAGATGCAACCCCAGCAAGAGCAGGACCGGTCCGTCGCCGGGCGGTTTGAGATGCGCCGGCGCCTGCCCGATCCTCGACTTCAGGGCATTGTGTCGGACATTTGCGGCTATCGCGAAATGGCGCCCGGCCATATGCGCAACGTCGAATATGCGTCGCTCACCGTACCGCTGGTCATCAGCTTCACCGAACCCTTCGCCATCGGCCTCGGCAAGGCGCCCGGCGACAATGACCGCTTCGCCAGTTTCGCCGCCGGCCTCTTTGCCGGACCGGTGGTGATCGAATCCTTCGGCGGCGCCTGCTGCGTCCAGGTCAACTTCACGCCGCTTGGCGCACGCCGTTTCTTCCGCCTGCCGATGAGCGAACTGACAGACAGCATGGTCGTCCTCGACGACGTGCTTGGCGCTCAGGGCTTGGCGCTGCGTGAATGGCTGGGCAATGCGCCGGATTGGACGACGCGTTTCGACATGGCCGAAGCCTTCGTCACCGCCCGTCTCGAGAAGGCCGCCGAGACGCCACTTGAAATCGCCTGGGCCTATGACCGCATCATCACATCCGGCGGCCGGACCCGCATTGCATCGATCGCCGAAAGGCTGGGCTGGAGCCGCAAACATCTCGCCGGCAGTTTTTCCAACGCCATCGGCATGGGCCCCAAGACACTGTCGCGCATCGTCCGCTTCAACCGCGCGCTCGGCCTGTCGAGGCAGCAGGCCGTCGACTGGGCCGATATCGCAGCCGATTGCGGCTATGCCGACCAGGCGCATCTGGTACGCGAATTCCGCGACCTCGCCGGCGAGACACCAACCGGAATCTCGGCCAGGTAACATTTCTTCAAGACGCCGGAACGGCCTTTACCCACAGTGGGGCATCGACCAACCCCACTGAAGGAGATCGACATGACCACCACCACCGAAGCGCCCCGCCTCTACCCCGCCTTGCGCTACAGGAACGCGGCAAAGATGATCGACTGGCTGGGCGAAGCCTTCGGCTTCAGCGTCCGGGCCCGCTATGGCGAAGGCGACGTCGTGCACCATGCCGAACTGGTCTTCGGCTCCTCGATGATCATGCTGGGCACCGTGCGCGACGACGACTACGGCAAGATGGTCGGCGAACCCGGCTCAGGCGGCGGCAAGTCGATCTACATCGCCGTCGATGATGCCGATGCCGCCTATGCCAAGGGCAGGAAGGCTGGCGCCACGATCATCCAGGAATTGACCAACCGCGACTATGGCAGCCGCGAGTTCATCTGCCGCGACCCGGAAGGCAACGTCTGGTCCTTCGGTACCTACTGGCCGAAGGCAGGCGACAAGGGCTGAGCCAACCGCGAATTACCGCGCCAGTGCAAAGATCGCGTCGCAGTCGAGATGGGTCTCCAGCTCGGCTGCGACCTCGTCCAGCGCCCGCTCGACCTCGGCTCGGTAATCGATGCCGCCGCCCTTGATGCCGAGGCTTTCGAGGAATCTTCCGCGAAAGCCGTCGGCGCCAAACAGACCGTGCATATAGGTGCCGATCACCTTGCCATCGACCGACACTGCCCCGTCATCGATGCCATTGATGACTGCAGACGGCCTCAGCGTATCCGGCCCGGTGGTGCGGCCGAGATGGATTTCATAGCCTTCGAGCGGCAGGTCGAACGGCACCGAACGGGCGCTGACGTTGCGCACCGTCTTTTCCGGCTCCATCACCGTTTCGATGTCGAGCAGGCCGAGCCCTTCGGCTTCGGTGACGCTGCCTTCGATGCCGTCGGGATCGCGCACCATGCGGCCGAGCATCTGGAAGCCGCCGCAAATGCCCACGACATGGCCGCCGCGCTTGCGATGCGCAAGAAGGTCGCGATCCCAACCGTTCTCGCGGAATTTCAAGAGATCGCCGATTGTCGACTTCGAGCCTGGAATGACCACCAGCCCGGCATCGGCGGGCAGCGGCTTTCCCGGCGGCACGAACACCACCTCGACCTGCGGCTCAGCCTTGAGCGGGTCGAGATCGTCGAAATTGGCGATGCGGCCAAGCATCGGCACCGCCACCTTCAGCGCGCGCGCTTCGCCGGACGCCAGCCGCTCCAGCACCACCGAATCTTCCGAAGGCAAGCGTGCCGCCGCCTTCAGCCACGGAACGACACCGAAACAGCGCCAGCCCGTGAATGTCTCGATCGACTTCAGGCCGTCGTCAAACAGCGAAACGTCGCCGCGGAACTTGTTGATGAGGTAGCCGGCGATCATGCGCCGGTCCTCTTCCGGGAGGATCAGATGCGTGCCGGCCACCGAAGCGATGACGCCGCCGCGATCGATGTCGCCGACCAGCACCACGGGCACGTCGGCGCGCGTGGCAAAGCCCATATTGGCGATGTCGCGGCTGCGCAGGTTGATCTCGGCCGGCGAGCCGGCGCCCTCGACGATGACCAGATCGGCGCCCTCGCCGACCTTGCCCCAGGAGTCCAGCACGGCGTCCATCAGCCGGCCCTTCATCGCCTGGTAGTCGCGCGCCCGCGCTTCCCCGAACATTTTGCCCTGCACGATGACCTGCGCGCCGACATCGGTCTGCGGCTTCAGCAGCACCGGGTTCATGTGGACCGATGGCGCGACACCGCAAGCGATCGCCTGCAGCCATTGCGCGCGGCCGATCTCACCGCCGCCGGCATTGTTGTCACCTGGAATTTCGGCGACGGCGGCATTGTTCGACATGTTCTGCGGCTTGAACGGCCGCACCTTCAGCCCACGCTTTTTTGCCGCGCGGCAGAGGCCGGCGACCAGCACGGTCTTGCCCACGTCGGAACCCGTGCCTTGCAGCATGATCGCTTTGGCCATCAGTCCCTGCCCTGCGCCACGGTTCCGGTGATATCGGATTTCTGCGCCAACGGCCCGCCGCGCCAGATGTACAGCGCCAGCAACGGGTCTTTGCCCGTGCGCATGGCGTGATTGACGTTGGAAGCGTGATGAACGACCTCGCCGGCCGTACGCATGCAAAAGCCGCTCTCGCCCATGCGCCATTCGGTGCCGCCGGTCAGCGGAATGTAGATTTCCTCGGCGACGTGATGGTGGTCGGGATAGACG
>NZ_RZRR01000486.1:0-4221 GCF_003998555.1 Mesorhizobium sp. M7A.F.Ca.CA.002.09.1.1
ATCCTGGCCCATTCTCGATCCTCCGCCTGCCTGAAGCCGCCAGCAGCGACGATAGCGGAAAAATCGAAAGCGGCTCAACCTGCCTCGATGGCCAGTTTCGGGCTCCGTCGCCCACTACAATTTGGCCGGCGCGTCAGCCTCGGCATTGGCGGAAGGCCGGATCCGGCAATTCTCGGGTCTTGGCACCGCCTCGCAAATGGTGGCGCCGGTCAGCGCGTCGACCGATTGCAGGCTCGTCGTCAGGCCAACCTTCAGCATCATGTCGGGTTCCAGCCGGCGCTCGACCGAGCGCCGCTCGATCGCCGCGAACAGGGCGGAACTGATCGCCATCTCCTCCAGGTAGGCCTTGACCATCAGCTTTTGCCCCATCGGGTAGAGGCTAAGTCGCGCCTGGGGACCGACAAGCCGCCTGATGCCGCCGGCAAGCATGAGCGCGCAGGCCGAATCGCACTCCACGCCCGCATCGATGCTCAGCCCGGCATAGGCGCCCTCCTTGGCCAGGCAATTCCACGCTCCTGGGTCACAGCCGACGAAATCGGTGCGGCCAACGGCGACGTCGAGCTTCTTTTCATGGATAAGCCGTCCCGCCGCCAGGGCGCTGAACAGGTCGCCTCCCTTCGAGCTGATCACGACAGGCAGTTGCCGTTTGCCGAGCGTGGCGAGCAGCTGGCGCAGCTTCTGCGGGGTCTGGGGGGTGATCGCGCCTTCCGCCGAGATCCATTCCGGGCAGTCTGGATTGCAGAGCGGATTGGTGCCGCGAACGACAACGAAGCGCATGTCTTCATCGCGCCGCGCCGCCTCGGGTTCGATCGCTGGCGGAGTAGGCCTGGCCGCGGTCGCCATCAGGCCATCAGGCTTGTTCCCCGGCACTTCCCGGCAATTCGTGGCCAGGCGGCCGGGTTCGCACAGGCTCGCCGCGGTCAACAGGCCCACGGCGTCCGTGCTGGTGACCAGCTTCATCGCCAGCATGTCATCGAGGGCGATCTGGTGGATTTCGCTGGCCGGGGTGCCCTTCATCGTTTCGAGCATGCTTTGTTCGATGCCCATCTGGTCCAGGTAGGCCGCCAGCTTTTTCTCCACCGACTTGCTCATTTCGTAGGTCTTGTAGCTGCCGGCGTTCTTGCGGCTGACGATCTTCGTGTTGAGGATCTTCTTCTTGCCCCCGACGATCCGGTAGGTGGTCCGGTATTGCAATTTCGTGCGGATGTAGGTCGTGGTGATCTGATGGACGCCGAGATAGGCCCATTCGCCGGCCACTCGCCTGATGCCGCCGGCAAACATCAGAGGACAGGCGGAATTGCACATGGCGCCATAGTCGATGACATCGCCGAAGTAGCGGGCGTCACGGTCCTGGCACCCCTTCGCGTCGGGCTGGCAGCTGGAAAACACCGTCTTGCCGATGGCGATATCGAGCTTGTTCTTGCGGATCAGCCGGCCAAGCGTCAGCGCCGCCTCGACATTGCCGCCGGGAGAATCCACGACAACAGGCAGTTTCCGCCCGCCAAGCGTCTTCAGCATGCGTTTGAAGAGCGCCGGAGTTCCGGCTTCTATGGAGCCCTCGGCCGATATCCATTCCGGACAGATCGGCTCGCACCCCGCTGCGTTGCTGCGGACAATGCCGAACCGCATCGTCGGCCCAAGATCCGGCGCCGCATCCGCCGCGAAGGCTGCCGGGCCTGTGGCAAGCAGCGCAATCAGCCAGGTCAGAGCCAGCGGCCACAATGCCCGACGATGAAAATACCGCCTTGGAACCATTTGGAAAAAGCCCCTTGATGCAACCTATACTAGACGAGGTCCAGAGCCTTGCAACAGGCTTCGGCCGACGGGGCGGCAGCCGATAGCCCGGCAAACAAAAAGGGCGGCCCGAAGACCGCCCTTTCTTGTCGATCCGGCGAATGCCGGGCTCGGTTATTCCTTGATGGTGACGACGATGCCGGCACCGACGGTGCGGCCGCCTTCACGGATAGCGAAGCGCAGCTTCTCTTCCATGGCGATCGGCACGATCAGCTCGACATCGACCGTGATGTTGTCGCCCGGCATCACCATCTCGGTGCCTTCCGGCAGCGACACGATGCCGGTCACGTCGGTCGTGCGGAAGTAGAACTGCGGACGGTAGTTGGTGAAGAACGGCGTGTGACGGCCACCTTCGTCCTTGGTCAGGATGTAGGCTTCGGCCACGAACTTCTTGTGCGGCTTCACCGTGCCCGGCTTGGCCAGAACCTGGCCGCGCTCGACACCTTCACGATCAACGCCGCGCAGCAGCGCGCCGATGTTGTCGCCAGCCTGGCCCTGATCGAGCAGCTTGCGGAACATTTCCACGCCCGTGCAGGTCGTCTTGGTCGTCGGACGGATGCCGATGATTTCCAGCTCCTCGCCGACCTTGACCACGCCGCGCTCGACGCGGCCGGTCACGACCGTGCCGCGGCCCGAGATCGAGAACACGTCCTCGATCGGCATCAGGAACGGCTTGTCGAGCGGACGAACCGGCGTCGGGATGTAAGCATCGACCGCAGCCATCAGCTCGCGGATCGCGTCTTCACCGATCTTCTTGTCCGAGTCTTCGAGAGCAGCCAGAGCCGAACCCTTGACGATCGGAATGTCGTCGCCGGGGAATTCGTTCTTGGTCAGAAGCTCGCGAACCTCGAGCTCGACCAGTTCGAGCAGCTCGGCGTCGTCGACCTGGTCGACCTTGTTCAGGAACACCACGATCGACGGCACGCCGACCTGACGGGCCAGCAGGATGTGCTCGCGGGTCTGCGGCATCGGGCCGTCGGCAGCCGACACGACCAGGATCGCGCCGTCCATCTGCGCGGCGCCGGTGATCATGTTCTTCACATAGTCGGCGTGGCCGGGGCAGTCGACGTGAGCGTAGTGGCGGTTGGCCGTCTCGTATTCGACGTGAGCCGTCGAGATCGTGATGCCGCGCGCCTTCTCTTCAGGGGCAGCGTCGATCTGGTCGTAGCGCTTGTATTCGCCAAAATACTTGGTGATCGCCGCCGTCAGCGACGTCTTGCCATGGTCGACGTGGCCAATCGTGCCGATGTTCACGTGAGGCTTGTTACGCTCGAATTTACCTTTGGCCATAATCGTTCTCCGTCTATTCTACCCGCTTGGGGGAAATTGTTATTCGCTCTTCAGATCCGGCACCGCGCAAGGGACGCGACGTCGGTGGCTAAGGAACCCTTACGCGTATTTCTTCTGGACTTCCTGGGCCACTGCGGTCGGAACCGGCTCGTAGTGATCGAACTGCATCGTGTAGGCCGCACGGCCCTGGCTCATCGAGCGCAGGTTGTCGACATACTTGAACATGTTGGCGAGCGGCACCATCGCGTTGATGACAACGGCGACGCCACGCGCTTCCTGACCCTGGATCTGGCCACGACGACCGTTCAGATCGCCGATGACGCTGCCGACGTAGTCTTCCGGCGTCACGACTTCGACCTTCATGATCGGCTCGAGCAGCTGCACGCCAAGCTTGGGTGCTGCTTCACGGAAGCAGGCGCGGCCGGCGATTTCGAAGGCCAGAACGCTGGAGTCGACATCGTGGTAAGCGCCGTCGATGAGGGTCGCCTTGACGCCGATCATCGGGAAGCCCGCGAACGGACCCGAGGTCATGACGCTGTTGATGCCCTTTTCGACACCAGGGATGTATTCCTTCGGCACGGCGCCGCCGACGATCTTGGTATCGAACTCGAACTCGCTGCTATCGGGGTTCGGCTCGAACAGGATCTTGACGCGAGCGAACTGACCGGTACCGCCGGTCTGCTTCTTGTGCGTGTAGTCCTGCTCGTGCTTGCGGGTGATCGTCTCGCGATAGGCCACCTGCGGTGCGCCGACATTGGCCTCGACCTTGAACTCGCGACGCATGCGGTCGACGATGATGTCGAGGTGGAGTTCGCCCATGCCGGAAATGATTGTCTGGCCGCTTTCCTCGTCGGTCTTGACGCGGAAGGACGGATCCTCGGCGGCCAGGCGATGAAGGGCGAGGCCCATCTTTTCCTGGTCGTTCTTGGTCTTCGGCTCGATGGCGATCTGGATGACCGGATCGGGGAATTCCATGCGCTCGAGGATGACCGGATGCAGCGGATCGCTCAGCGTGTCGCCGGTGGTCGTGTCCTTGAGACCGGCAAGAGCAACGATATCGCCGGCAAAAGCCTCTTCGACGTCGGCGCGCGAGTTCGCATGCATCTGCAGCATGCGGCCGATGCGCTCTTTCTTGCC
>NZ_RZRR01000487.1:0-4218 GCF_003998555.1 Mesorhizobium sp. M7A.F.Ca.CA.002.09.1.1
CAGGGCAGGTTGGCCCAGAGCGAGTTGCGGGCGATCCTGATCCTGACGTGCGGCGGGATCGGATCGAGCGAGATCAGTTGCGCCTCGCCGACGGCGACCAGTTCCTCGATGCCGACCGTCGAAAAACCCCATTCATTGGTGGCGCCGGTCCAGGCATTGACGAGGCCGAGCCGGTCGAGGACGTCCTGCAGCAGGCTGCCGGCGCCGTAGACGCGGACATGGCGATCGTCGAACATGCTGACGACGCAGACCGGTTTTTGCACCGCCCGCTCCAGCCTGGCACGCGCTTGGGCGATCGAGGCTTCGATGCGCCCGACAAGGTTTTCTGCTTCCGTCCCACGGCCAAGCATGTTGCCAAGCTGCAGCGTCACCTGCTGCGCCTGCGCGTAAGGTGGAGCCTTGCCGCTGTAGAACGGCACATTGAAGGTCGGCGCCAATCTGGTGAAGCTGTTCTCGTCCAAGCCATAGCCATAGGCGCCGACGATCAGGTCGGGCCGCAATTCCCGAAGCAGTTCGAGATTGGGCTCGCTGCGCGACCCCAGGTCGATGGTGGCCTGCGGCAGCGCCGGGCCCTGGACCCAGTCGCCATAACCCCTGGTGTCGCCGACGGCGAGCGGCGACACGCCGAGCGAGACCACCATTTCGGCCGATGTCCATTCCAGGCAGACGACGCGGGCAGGTGCCGCGCGTGCCGTGCCGCCCGGCAAAGCGAGACCGGTCGCGGCGAGGCCGGCAAGATACTGGCGCCGTGTCAGCGCCGCCATTTTGGGCCGGCCCGCCACATTGCTTCTACCATGTGTATTTCACCGAACCGTTGATCCTGCGGCCCTCGCCGTAGAAGCAGCCGAAGCCCGAGGAGAAGCAGGAGGCGACGTAGCGTTTGTCGAACAGATTGCTGGCATTGAGGCTGAGCGTGGCGTTCTGCCAGGCGTAATGCACCGCCGCGTCGGCGAGCACGACCGACGGAACCTTGAAGCTGTTGGCGTCGTCGCCATAGGTCGAGCCGACATAGCGGACACCGGCGCCGAGGCCGAGACCTTCGAGCTTGCCGCCCATGAAGGTGTAATTGGCCCAAAGCGATGCGGAATGGGCCGGCACGCCGAAGGGCGTGTTGCCCTCGTTGCTGACCCAGACGCCGTTGACATCTTCGACAGCGGTCGCCCTGGTGATCTTCGTGTCGAGATAGGTGTAGGCCGCTCTCAGGTCGAAGCCGGAATCGAGGCTGGCAACGGCCTCGAATTCCACGCCGCGCGAACGGATCTCACCGGTCTGGAACAGATCGTTGGGCGAGCCCTCATTACCGGAACGCACGACATTCTGTCGGGTCAGGTCGAAAACCGATGCCGTAATGAAGGAGTTCCAGCCGGTCGGCTGGTATTTCAGCCCGATCTCGTATTGCCTGCTGGTCTCGGGCACGAACAGATTGCCGTCGCTGTCGGCGCCGGCCACGGGCTGGAACGATTCGGAGTAGCTGACATAGGGCGCAAGCCCGTTGTCTGCGAGATAGACCAGGCCGGCGCGGCTGGTGAAGGCGTTGTCCTTCTGCTCGGGAATGTAGCCGCCGGCCAGATTGTCGTAGACCTTGGCGTCCGACCAATCCTGGCGGCCGCCAAGGGTCAGCCGCCAGTTGCCGAACTTGACCTGGTCCTGGGCATAGAGACCGACCTGCTGCTGGGTGGTGTCGGTATCGGTGTAGGGCGTCAGATCGGTGATCGGGTACCCGTAAACCGGATCGAAGATGTTGAAACCGTCCTCGACGGTCCCTTCCGAGGCATAGTCGCGGTAAGTGTAGCGTTTGTAGTCGAGGCCGACGAGCAGCGTGTGGGCAAGCGGCCCGGTGTCGAAATCGGCTTGTGCCTGGTTGTCGATGGTGACGCCGCTGAGTTTGGTGCCGCCGGCATCTGCATAACGGTAGTAGTCGCCGCTTGAAGGTTCCAGGCCGTTCGAGTCCGTCAGTCCGCCACCAAAGACGCCCTCCTCGGTGTGGGTGAGGTGGACGTAGCGGGCATGCTGTCGCACCTGCCAGGTTTCGTTGAAACGGTGATCGAATTCGTAGCCGATCGAGGCCTGGTCGTTGTTGTAGGAGTCGAAGCCGGGTTCGCCGACGAACATGCTGTTCGGCAGGTACTTGCCGTCCTTGCCCGGTATGACCGTGCCGTAGGCAGGCAGGTACTGCATCGCCCATCCCGAGCGGTCGCGCTGATAGTTGGCGAGGATGGTCAGGCTGGTGTCGGCATCGGGCTGCCAGGTGATCGCCGGGGCGATGAAGATGCGGTCGTCCTTGACGAAATCGGTCTGCGTGTCGCCCATGTGAGCGGCACCGGTGAGGCGAAACAGCAGCGACTTGTCGGCGTTCACGGCACCGCTGAAATCGAACTTGCCTTCATAGCGATTGAAGCTGCCGCCACCGAGTTCGATCTCGCGCAGGTTTTCCTCGGTCGGCCGCTTGCTGACATAGTTGATGATGCCGCCGGGGCTAGCCTGGCCGTAGAGCACCGACGCTGGTCCGCGCAGCACCTCGTAGCGTTCCGCGCCATAGGAATCGAGTGCGGTGAACAGGATGAAATTGCTCTCCTTGAGCTGCAGCCCGTCCCTGTAGAAGACGCCGTTGGCGTTCGAAATGCCGCGCAACTGCAGGCCGAGGCCGCGATTGTCGGTGCCGTAGAGATCGCCGGTGGCGCCGGGCGTGTAGCGCAGAACGCCGCCGAGGTTGTCAATCGCCTGTGCTTCCATCTGGTCCTTGGTGATCACCGATATCGACTGGGGCGTCTCGATCAGCGGCGTGTCGGTCTTGGTGCCGGTGGAGCCCTTGGTGGCCACGTAGCCCTTGACCGGCCCGAAGGCGCTTTCGACACGTTCCTGGACGTTGATCGGGTCCAGGGTGGTGGTGACCGTCTCCTGGGCCAGGGCATGGCCGCAGCCAAGCAGGGCCGGCACCGACACCGCTGCGATCAGCAGGCGCTTCCGCGCCATCCGGTCCTGCCAAATCAGTCCACGTCCCGAGATCATCCTGCGCCCCCTTTTCCAAATTTCATGTCGATATTGCCGGTCGCGACGATTTGTTGATCGTTGCAGTCATCTTCAATGTTGACTAGTAAGGTCATGTTTCATAGTCAACCGGGCATGAGCCGTCGAAAGCCGGAATCTGGAAATGCGGGCGGCCGCACTGGAGAAAAGCCATGAGCATGGCTGGAATTGATGCCCAGACTGCCTTCCATATCGACGCGGTGCGCTTTGCCGTCGGCGAGCGGACGCTGCTCGGTCCGGTCTCGCTCGAACTGCAGCGCTCGCGCGTCTACGGGCTGATCGGCCACAATGGTTCGGGCAAGTCGACGCTGATCAAGCTCATGGCGCGCCAACAGCCGGCGAGTTCAGGCGCCATCACTTTCGCCAGGCGTCCGTTGCCGCAATGGGGCGCCCGCGAATTTGCCCGCGCGCTTGCCTATCTGCCGCAGACGACACCGGCGGCGACCGGCCTGACCGTGCGCGAACTGGCGACGTTGGGACGCTATCCCTGGCATGGCGCGCTTGGCCGCTTCCGCGCGCAGGACAGGCAGCATGTCGACGAGGCGCTGGCCCTGACCGACATGGACGGGTTCGCGGATCGGCTGGTGGACGAATTGTCGGGCGGCGAGCGCCAGCGCGCCTGGCTCGCCATGCTGGTGGCGCAGAACGCCGGCGTCATGCTGCTCGACGAGCCGATCTCGGCACTCGACATCGCCCATCAGGTCGAGGTGCTCGGGCTGGTCAAGGAACTCAGCCGCAAACGCGACCTCTGCGTCGTCGTCGTGCTGCACGATCCCAACATGGCGGCGCGCTACTGCGACGAACTGATCGCGCTCAAGGACGGCAAGCTGCTGACGCGCGGCACACCCGGCGAGATCATGCGCAGCGATGTTCTGAAAGGCATTTTCGGCGTGGAGATGGGCGTGTTCGCGCACCCCGTCACCGGCCAGCCCGTCGGCTATGTGCAGTGACGAGATCTGGTGCGGCGGCGGGAAATAGAAGGCGGCTGGCCGCTGTGAGAACAAGGAAGAAGCTGTTGTCGAGAACTGGTTTGTTGGCGGCGTTGGTCGCATCCGTCATCCTGTCGGCCGGCAGCGCGATGGCCCAGGAGCAACCGGCCGGTGCCGCGCCGGCGATTGATGCCCCCACCCCGGCTGCTCCCACGGCCCCCGCGCCGATTGCGCCGGCCCCCGCCGCACCGGCCGTCGCCCC
>NZ_RZRR01000488.1:0-4213 GCF_003998555.1 Mesorhizobium sp. M7A.F.Ca.CA.002.09.1.1
GCCCTACGATCCGGCGTCCGAAGGCGCACAGATGTCGTTCAACGAGCGCATGTCGTACAGCGACTATCTGCACCTGGAGAAAGTGCTGGAGGCGCAGACACCGCTCTCGTCGGCGCATGACGAGATGCTGTTCATCATCCAGCACCAGACCTCGGAACTGTGGATGAAGCTCGCTTTGCACGAGATTGGCGCCGCGATCCGCTCGATCCGCGCCGACCGGCTTGAGCCGAGCTTCAAGATGCTGTCGCGAGTCGCGCGCATCTTCGAGCAGCTGAACAATGCCTGGGATGTGCTGCGGACGATGACGCCCAGCGAATACACCGAGTTTCGCGACGCGCTCGGCCAGTCCTCGGGTTTCCAGTCCTGGCAGTATCGCGCCATCGAGTTCATGGCCGGCAACCGCAACCTGGCCATGCTCGGCCCTCACAAGCATCGGCCTGACCTCAGCGGAAAGCTGGAAGCCATTCTGGCCGAGCCGTCGCTCTATGACGAAGCGCTGCTGCTTTTGGCGCGCAACGGATTCGACATCGGTGCCGATGCCAGGCGCACGGACTGGCGTGAGACGCGAACCGAGAATGAAGAGGTCCTGGTCGCCTGGCAGACTATCTACCGCGATCCGCAGCGCTACTGGATGTTCTACGAACTGGCCGAGAAGCTGGTCGACTTCGAGGATTATTTCCGCCGCTGGCGCTTCAACCACGTCACCACGGTGGAGCGCATCATCGGTCTGAAGCGCGGCACCGGCGGCACGTCGGGCGCTTCGTATCTGAAGAAAATGCTCGAGGTCGTGCTGTTTCCGGAGCTGTGGACGGTCCGCACCCGGCTCTGACATCATCGAAATGAGAACAGGCTCACCGAAGGGACGCTCTGTGGCGGAAACCCCTTCGCGAACAACCGGGGACTGACCATGAGTGGAATTCCTGATCTCGCCGCAGTCGAAGCGATGGATGCCACGGATCCGCTGCGGGCCATGCGCGACCGTTTCATTCTGCCGGAGGGGGTGATCTATCTCGACGGCAATTCACTGGGGGCAGCATCTCATGCCGTTTTCGGCGAGCTGCAGCAGGCGGCGACGCAGGAATGGGCCCGAGATCTTATCCGAGCCTGGAACACGGCCGGATGGTTCGAGATGCCGATCGAACTCGGCGACCAACTCGGACGCCTGATAGGAGCCGCGGCCGGCCAGACCGTTGTCTGCGACACGACATCGACCAACATCTACAAGGTGCTGCACGCAGCGATGGAGATGCGGCCCGGCCGGTCAGCCATCGTCGCCGAAGGTGACAGTTTTCCCACCGACCTGTACATCGCCGAAGGCGTGGCCTCGACCCGGGATGGCGTCCTGCTGCGCCTCGCGGGCGTCGACGCGCCGACCATCGAAGATCTGATCGACGAAAACGTCGCGGTGGTGCTGGTCAACCACGTCAATTACAAATCGGGTGAACTGCGCGACATGGCGGCGCTGACGCGCAGGGCTCATACGGCCGGAGCGCTGATCGTCTGGGATCTCTGCCACACCGCCGGCGCCCTGCCCGTCGAGCTCGATCAGGCAAATGCCGATTTCGCTGTCGGCTGCACGTACAAGTACCTCAACGGCGGTCCGGGCGCGCCGGCCTTCATCTATGCCGCGCAGCGCCACCACGGCGATATCAGCCAGCCGCTCAGCGGCTGGTGGGGCCATGCGCGGCCCTTTGCCTTCGAACGGGGTTATGTTGCCGGCACCGGCATCCGCCGTTTTCTGTGCGGTACGCAACCGGTCCTGTCGATGCGGGCGCTCAAAGGCGCGCTTGCCATCTGGAGCGACGTCGACATGGCGGCATTGCGAAAGAAGAGCGTCGCGCAGACAGAACTGTTCATCCAGCTCGTCGAAGCCAAGTGCGGCGCCTACGGTCTCACGCTGGAGACCACCCGCGACGCGACCAGGCGCGGCAGCCAGGTGTCGTTCCTTCACGACCACGGCTATCAAATCATGCGGGCGCTGATCGAGCGCGGGGTGATCGGTGACTTCCGCGCACCGTCGACCATCCGTTTCGGCTTCACGCCGCTCTATGTCAGCTACAAGGATGTGTGGCTGGCGGTTGAGGTTCTGGAAGACATTCTGCGCACGGGAGCATGGAAGGACCAGCGTTTCGCCGTCAAGGAAGCCGTTACCTGACGCACCGATCCCGGCGATCCGCCGTCGCTGCCCTCACTGCCTGGCAAATGACGGAGAGCTGAATTTCCAGCCAAAATGCCCAACTGACGTTGGCGTTTTGGCTCCGTTTCGTTCACGGCCAACGAACGTCCCGAAGGTTGCAATCGCCCCTTGTCGAGGTCGATCGACAGATAATGCCAAGCTTTGGTAGGGGATAAGCCACAGGTCATTAACCATAACAATTTCAATGTGAGCAGGCGCATTGCCGAAGGTGGCGCCCGTCGATCGTAACCCGCTGGCAAGCGCCAAATAATTTCAGCAGCCTTAACAAATTCATTAAACTTTAAACGGTTGCAGAACACAACTGGAACAGATAGTGTTTGTTCTGGGTTTGTTTTTCGATTCTGGTTTCAGGGAACCTGGGGGCCGCCATGCTGACACGCAAGCAACATGAACTGCTGATGTTCATCCATGAACGCCTGAAGGAGAGCGGCATTCCGCCATCCTTCGACGAGATGAAGGAGGCGCTCGACCTTGCCTCCAAATCCGGGATTCATCGGCTGATCACGGCCCTTGAGGAGCGCGGCTTTATCCGCCGGCTGCCCAATCGGGCCCGCGCGCTGGAAGTGCTGCGGCTGCCGGACTCCATCGCGCCAGGCCTCAATGCGGCAAAGAAGTTTTCGCCAAGCGTCATCCAGGGCAGTCTTGGTCAGGGTGGTGCTCTTGGCCGGCAGATCAAGCCGGCGCCTTCGCGGATGCCTTCGCCCGGCAATGACGACGATGCGGTCTCTGCCGTTTCGATCCCGGTCATGGGTCGCATCGCCGCCGGCGTGCCGATCGATGCCATCCAGCATCAGACGCATTCGATTTCGGTGCCGCCGGACATGATCATGGGCGGCGCGCACTATGCGCTGGAGGTCAAGGGCGATTCGATGATCGAGGCCGGCATCTTCGACGGCGACACCGTTATCATCCGTAACGCCGACACGGCCAGCCCCGGCGAGATCATCGTGGCGCTGGTCGATGAAGAGGAAGCGACGCTGAAGCGGTTCCGCCGCAAGGGCGCCTCGATTGCCCTCGAAGCCGCCAATCCAGCCTATGAGACACGGATTTTCGGGCCGGACAGGGTCAAGGTGCAAGGCAAGCTCGTCGGCCTGATCCGTCGCTACTGAGACGGCTGTGGGTTGACCACTGGCTTCTCGGGTTTCTTGAAGGGTGCCAGCCCCCTCGCCTCGCGAGAGTATCTGCGTTGCGTGTGCCAGGGCCGATATGGGCTGTCCACCGCGAAGCTGATCGTCGCCGGCGTGGTCGCCGATTGGCGATCGAAGAAGACCGCGGCACTGCCTTTGCGAGCCAGTTGCCGCTTGGTGATGACGAGAACCAGCGGGTTGTGACAGGCGTCATAGGCGGTGGCGTCGTTGACGACGATCAGTTCGGCGAAGCCGCAGGCTTTCCAGGTGTCCTTGCGGTCCTCGACATAGGCAATGATCGCACCGGACATGTGCCTGGCCACGCAAACGCCTGAGGAGCAATAGAACGGCGATCCCGGCGGTAGCTCAACGGCATCCGCGACGTCGAATTGCCCATCGCTGTTGTCGAACACTTCCGGAACGACGATGGTTTCCGATGTCAGCGCGCGTTTCCAGTTGTCGACGGTGAATTCGTTCGGCCGTTGCCGGCTGACGGCAAGCTCACCGCCACCGATCGGCAACGCCACCAGCCGGGCGTCTTCCGAGATCAGCACATCGGGCGTGCGCGTATCCGAGACGGTCAGCAAGCCTGCCAACGCGAATGGCAGAGCCGCGAGCCGCAGCCATGTCGTCGCCATCGTCGCGATGACCAGGGCAATGGCCACCAGCAGGACCGACTGTTGCGAAATCAGCCCGACCCCATCGACAGGCGAACGCTCGGAGATCCAGCCCGATATGGCGATCATCATCGTCAGGCCCTTGCCCATCAGGTAGAGACCTGGCCAATCCAATCCGAAAGGCATCAGCAGCGCGCTGGCGACGGCCAGGAACATGACGACGGTGACGATCGGCATAACCGCGAGATTGGCGAACAGGCTGAGCGGCGACA
>NZ_RZRR01000489.1:0-4210 GCF_003998555.1 Mesorhizobium sp. M7A.F.Ca.CA.002.09.1.1
CACCCGGACGAAGCGGCTCGTGAAGCCCCCCCTGGGATGAATGTGACGGGCTCGTTGCTGGACTATGCCGGCCAAGATGACGAACGTGGCCCCGTGGCGGCGGAACCAGAGAACACCGCTGCGGTTTCGCCCGGCGAAGAGCCTGAAGCCACTGACGCGACACATGATGTCCTCGATGACGACAGCATGACGTCAGCAGATTTTCGCGATGCCGAAGACAGCGAGGATTGGGCGCAGCCCGACGAGGAAGCCGCATCGCCTGACGAGCAGGCGGTTGCCGCGCAGGCCGTCAATGCAGGCGACGCTGCGGAAATACGCGTCGAGCGCCCTCGCCTGCAGGTTCCGCCGCTCAAGGCCGAAGGGTTCGTGCCGTCGGCGTTTTCCGCCGGAGATGAACACAAGGCCCCGGACACGTCGCTGCTCGGTAAGCTGCCCGTGCCGCTGCTCATCCATTCCGGAGACCAGTTGCACTATGCGAACGAGGAATTCCTCAGCCTGACCGGCTACGAGGCGCTCGACGATCTGGCGGATGCCGGCGGCCTCGGCGCGTTGTTTGCCGACCCCTATGCCGACGACGGCGTTTCCGACGGCACCGATCGCGCGCTGCGGTTGAAGACGCGTGATGGACAGGAATTCCCGATCGAGGCCATTTTGCGCTCTGTCCCCTGGCGCGACGGCAAGGCGCTGATGCTGGTCGTGCGACGCTCCGGCGAGGATGATGCGCCGGCGAGCCTGCATGTGGTTGGCGACGAGCAGACGCAGCCGGATATTTCCGAGCTCAAGGTGCGCATCGCCGAGATGCGCACCATTATCGACACCGCCACCGACGGCGTCGTGCTGATCGGCCGTGACGGCACCATCCGATCGATCAGCCGGCCGGCCGAAGCACTGTTCGGCTTCGACAGCGACGATGTGACCGGCAAGCCGTTCGCCTCGCTGTTTGCCATCGAAAGTCAGCGCGCGGCACGCGACTATCTCAACGGACTGTCCGAGCCCGGCGTGGCGAGTGTCATGAACGACGGCCGTGAGGTGATCGGTCGCGAATCGCAAGGCCGCTTCATTCCGCTGTTCATGACCATCGGCCGGCTGCCCAACGACAGCGGCTTCTGCGCCGTCGTTCGCGATATCACGCAGTGGAAGCGGGCCGAAGAGGACTTGACGCAGGCACGTGCGGTGGCCGAGCGCGCGTCCTCGCAGAAGACCGATTTCCTCGCCCGCATCAGCCACGAGATCCGCACCCCGCTCAACGCCATCATCGGCTTTTCCGAACTGATGGTCGACGAGAAGTTCGGACCTGTCGCCAACGACCGCTACCGCGA
Source organism: Mesorhizobium sp. M7A.F.Ca.CA.002.09.1.1 (assembly GCF_003998555.1). Taxonomy (NCBI): domain Bacteria; kingdom Pseudomonadati; phylum Pseudomonadota; class Alphaproteobacteria; order Hyphomicrobiales; family Phyllobacteriaceae; genus Mesorhizobium; species Mesorhizobium sp. M7A.F.Ca.CA.002.09.1.1. Next base: position 1,320 of record NZ_RZRR01000489.1, read on the forward strand.
CTATCTGCGCGACATCAACCGCTCGGGCAATCATGTGCTCGACCTGGTCAACGACCTGCTCGACATCTCCAAGATCGAGGCCGGCCAGCAGGAGATGGCCTATGAGGCGGTGTCGCTCAACGACACGCTGGCCGAGACGGTGGCGATGATGCAGCCGCAGGCCAATCGCGAACGGGTCATCATCCGCTCCAGCTTCGCTTCGCGGCTGCCGGAAGTGGTGGCGGACCTGCGCAGCGTGCGCCAGATCGCGCTCAACATCCTGTCGAATGCCATCCGCTACACCCAGGCCGGCGGCCAGGTGATCGTCTCGACCGCCTATGAGACGTCGGGCGACGTCGTCATGCGGGTGCGCGACACCGGCATCGGCATGAGCCATGCCGAGATCGAGCAGGCGCTGAAGCCGTTCAAGCAGATCAACGCGCTGAAGCGCGGACGCGGCGACGGCACCGGGCTTGGACTGCCTTTGACCAAAGCGATGGTGGAAGCCAACCGTGCCCGGTTCACCATCAATTCGACCCCGGGCGAAGGCACCTTGGTCGAGGTCGCTTTTCCATCGACCCGTGTGCTCGCGGAATAGATCAGCCCTCCACGCTTCGATCCCGATAAAAAGAAAAAGGCGCCCAAAGGCGCCTTAAGAGATGGGATTGCTGTCACAACGGGGGCTTGAGCGAATTCGGATCCTCGGGGCTGAGGAACGGGATTTCTCCCTCAAGTTACCTGCGACTATCGACGCCGGACCTTAACAACCCCTTACCGGGGCGCCGGAAAATTTACGAATGTGTACCACTCATGAAATCTAGGTAAATTCTAGCGAGATATTTCGTTAACCATTCCGAAGTCACTTTTTCATACGTGTCGTTGCCTCAAAACCGGGCCACTTTTGAGCGACATGCATTAGCAGCTACTCGGCCAATTGCGGCAGGTTCTTGAACAGCTCAAGCGCCTCTGGATTGGCGAGCGCCTCCTTGTTCTTGATGGCGCGGCCATGCACCACGTCGCGCACCGCAAGCTCGGTGATCTTGCCCGACTTGGTGCGTGGGATGTCGGTGACGGCGACGATCCTTGCCGGCACGTGACGCGGGCTCGCGCCGCTACGGATTTTTGCCCGTATGCGTTTTTCCAGATCCTCGTCGAGCTGCACGCCGGCGGCCAGGCGCACGAACAGGATGACGCGCACGTCGTTGTCGAAGTCCTGTCCGATGCACAATGCTTCCAGGATCTCAGGCATCTGCTCGACCTGATTGTAGATCTCCGCCGTGCCGATCCTCACCCCGCCCGGGTTGAGCGTGGCGTCGGAGCGGCCATGGATGATGAGGCCGCCATGCTCGGTCCATTCGGCGAAATCGCCATGACACCAGACATTGTCGAAGCGCTCGAAATAGGCCGCCCGGTACTTCTTGCCATCGGGGTCGTTCCAGAAGCCGATCGGCATCGCCGGAAAGGCTTTTGCGCAGACCAACTCGCCCTTCTCCTGTCGGACCGGCCTGCCGTCGTCGTCCCAGACATCGACGGCCAGGCCGAGGCCGGGTCCCTGGATCTCGCCGGTCCAGACCGGCTGCGTCGGCACGCCGAGCACGAAGCAGGAGACGATGTCGGTGCCGCCGGAGACCGAGGCCAGATGTACGTCCTTCTTGATGCCGTCATAGACAAAGCGGAAATCTTCCGGCGACAGCGGCGAGCCGGTGGAGGAGATTGCCCGCACAGTGGACAGATCATGCGTGCGGATCGGCTTGAGGCCGGCCTTGCGCACGGAATCGATGAACTTGGCCGAGGTGCCGAGGAAAGTCATCTTCTCGGCATCGGCGAAATCGAACAGCACATTGCCGTCGGGGTAGAAGGGCGAACCGTCATAGAGCAGCAGCGTCGCACCCGAAGCGAGCCCCGACACCAGCCAGTTCCACATCATCCAGCCGCAGGTGGTGAAGTAGAAAAAGCGGTCGCCGTCGGTGAGACCGGCATGCAGCCGGTGTTCCTTGACATGCTGGATCAGCGTGCCGCCGGCCGAATGGACGATGCATTTGGGAATGCCGGTCGTTCCCGACGAAAACAGGATGTAAAGCGGATGCGAAAACGGCAGCGGCTCGAAGGCGACGGGCTTGCCGGCGAAGGGCGACAGCGCCTCTTCCAGCGCCACCGCCTTGTCGATGATCCCGGCGACATCGCTCGATGTGCCGAGATAGTCGACGACCAGGATCTTGCGGACAGTGCCGAGCTTGGCCGCGACCGCGGCGATCTTGTCGGCGACTTCGATCGCCTTGCCATTGTACCAATAGCCATCCGGCGCGATGAAGACGACGGGCTCGATCTGGCCGAACCTGTCGAGCACGCCCTGCTCGCCGAAATCGGGAGAGCAGGACGACCAGACGGCGCCGACCGAGGCGGCGGCCAGCATGGCGGCGACGGTCTCCGGCATGTTGGGCATCATGGCGGCAATGCGGTCGCCCTTCTTCACCTTGAGCGACAGGAAAAGCTGCTGCAGCCGCGAGGTCAGCGCGTGCAACTCGTTCCAGGACAGCCGGCGCTCGACCTTGTCTTCGCCGCGAAACACGATTGCGTCGCCTGAGCCGGTCTTCTTCAGCAGATTCCCGGCGAAATTCAGTGTCGCATCGGGAAAGAAAGAAGCGCCGGGCATCTTGTCGCCGTCGACGAGCAGCTTGTCGCCCTTGTCGCCGACGATGCCGCAGAAATCCCAGACCAGGCTCCAGAACCCTTCACGGTCCTCGACCGACCAGGCGTGAAGCTGCGAATACGAGGAAAACGCTACGCCGGCTTTGACTCCGGCGGCTTTGGTGAAGGCGGTCAAGGGTGCTGCGTCAATCTGGTCTTGCGTCGGGGTCCAGAGCGGTTGTTCGGCAGCCATGATCGTTCCTCCACGGTCGCCATCGCTTATG
>NZ_RZRR01000048.1:0-12932 GCF_003998555.1 Mesorhizobium sp. M7A.F.Ca.CA.002.09.1.1
GGATGATCTGGTCATAGGCGGGATTGTCGCGCATTGGCCCGGTCTGGCCGAAACCCGATATCGCGCAATAGACGAGGCCCGGACGGACCGTCTTCAGTGCCTCGTAGCCAAGCCCCAGCCGATCCATCACGCCGGGGCGGAAATTCTCCACCAGTGCGTCGGCGCTGGCCACCAGATCGAAAAAGCGCTCGCGATCGGCTTGCTTCTTGAGGTCGAGCACAACCGACCGTTTGCCGGCGTTCTGAGCCAGGAACGAGGCGCCCATGCCGGCGCTGTTCAGCTTTGCCGAGCCGCCGAGCTGGCGGGCGAGGTCGCCGCCTTGCGGCGCCTCGACCTTGATCACGTCGGCGCCCAGCAGCGCCAGCTGATAGGCACAGTAGGGACCGGCCAGGACATTGGTCAGGTCGAGGACGCGAATACCGGAAAGCAGTTCTGTCATGGCATCAGGGATCGATCAGGCATCGCCGGGCACATGCTCCGGTCCGCGCCGACGACGATGCTCGATGAAGGCCCAGATATGCGGGCCGGCGAGACCGATGAAGGCGAGCGTCAGCAGTGTCAGCGACAGTTTGTGGGTGTAGAACACGGACCAGTCGCCATTCGAGATAGTCATCGCCCGGCGGAACTGGGTTTCGGCGAGCGGCCCAAGGATCATGCCGATGATGACAGGCGCGGTCGGAAAATCGAACCGCCGCATCAGGAAACCGGCGGCCCCCAGCAGATAGAGGATGACGAGGTCGATGGGCGATTGCGAAATGCCATAGGTGCCGACCGTGGCGAACACCAGGATGCCGGCATAGAGCTGCGGCGCCGGGATTTTCAGCAGCCGCACCCACAGCCCGATCAGCGGCAGGTTGAGGATGACCAGGATGACGTTGGCGATGAACAGGCTGGCGATCAGCCCCCAGACGAGGTCGCCCTGGGTCGTCAAAAGCAGTGGTCCGGGATTGATGCCGTAGCTCTGGAACGCCGATAGCATGATCGCCGCCGTCGCCGAGGTCGGCAGGCCAAGCGTCAGCATCGGCACCAGCACGCCGGCTGCGGACGCATTGTTGGCGGCCTCGGGGCCGGCAACGCCTTCGATGGCGCCGACCGTGCCGAACTCCTGCTTGTGCTTCGACAGCTTCTTTTCGATGGCATAGGACAGGAAAGTCGGGATTTCGGCGCCGCCCGCCGGCATGGCGCCGATCGGGAAGCCGATCGCGGCGCCGCGTAGCCAGGGTTTCCACGAACGCCCCCACTCGGCCGCCGTCATGTAGAGCGAGCCCTTCAGCGGCACGATCTCGTCCTTGCCGGCATAGCGGCGCGAGGCCATGTACAGCGTCTCGCCGACCGCAAACAGGCCAACGGCGGCGATGATGACGTCGACGCCGTCGAGCAGTTCGGTCATGCCGAAGGTGAAGCGCGGCTGGCCGGTCTGCAGGTCGACGCCGATCATGCCGATGACGAAGCCTGCGAACAGGCTGGTCAGGCCGCGAACGGAAGACGAGCCGAGCACCGCCGAGACGGTGATGAAGGCCAGCACCATCAGCGAGAAATATTCGGCCGGACCGAAGGCCAGCGCGAATTTGACCACCACCGGCGCCAGGAAAGCGACGCCCATCGTGCCGATCGTGCCGGCGACGAACGAGCCGATCGCCGAAGTGGCGAGGGCTGCACCGCCGCGGCCGGAACGCGCCATCCTGTTGCCTTCCAGCGCGGTGACGATGGTGGCGCTTTCGCCGGGCGTGTTGAGCAGGATCGACGTCGTCGAGCCGCCGTACATGGCGCCGTAATAGATGCCGGCAAACAGGATGAAGGATGCCTCCGGCGCCACCTGATAGGTGATCGGCAAAAGCAGCGCGATGGTCAGCGCCGGCCCAAGACCGGGCAGCACACCGATGGCGGTACCAAGCGTGGTGCCGAGCAGGCACCACAGAAGGTTGACCGGGGTGAAGGCGACCGAGAAGCCATGTGCCAGATGTCCGAGCGTTTCCATGGCGTCAGCCCCTCAACATGGTGATGAACGCATCGATGACCGTGTTCAGCTGGTTCTCGATGAAACCGGCACCGATGTTGACGCCGAGCGCCCTGGCGAAGCCGAAATAGGCGGCCAGCGCCAGGATAAGGCCGAGCACGACGTCCCGCAGCGTACGCTTGCTGCCGAAGCCGTAGCAGACGAGCACGAACATGATGACGGATGCCGCCGTGAAGCCGAGCGGTTGGATGAGCAGCAGATTGGCGATCAGGCCGATAACGACGAAGCCCATTGCCTTCCAGTCGGTCGGCGTCTCCTTTTCCTCCTCCGGCTGCCAGCCGCCGCGAAGCGCGGCAAGGATGAGCAACAGCGAAAGTACCACCAGGCCAACCATGGTAAGGTAGGGAAAGACGGTCGGGCCGACCTTGGAGTAGAGCGGCGACACCGGGATCGCCAGCGTCTGCCAGGCGACGGCGCCGGCGCAGGCCAGGAGCCCGATGCCTATCAACAATTCCGGCACGGCAAGCCGCGACGGCGCCGCCTGCTGGTCGCTGGTGCTCATGATTGTCCTCCCCAGGAGAGCTGGCCAAGTATGGTTGGCGGAAATGCCCGGCGCCGCATGCTTGCTCCCCACCGCAGGGTCATGCCGGCTTGCATTTCATGCGAGAAGGGGCGACCTGCGCCGCCCCTATGACGATGGATCAGGCGAGCCCGAGATCCTTCAGGATCGCCTCGATGCGGGCTGAATCCTCGGTGACGAACTTCGCATAGTCGTCGCCGGTGAGCAGGATCGGCGTCCAGTTGCGGTTCTTGCATTCGGTCGCCCACGCGTCGCTCTTGGCCATGGTCTCGATCAGGGTGATCATCGCTGCCTTGTCGGCGTCGGAAATACCCGGCGGTGCGAAGACGCCGCGCCAGTTGAACAGTTCGACATCGATGCCGGCCTCCTTCAGCGTCGGCGCATCGATGCCGTCCTGGCGCTTGTCTGCCGAGATGGCGAGCAGCCGCAGCGCGCCCGCCTTGACCTGCTCGGAGAACTCGCCAAAGCCGGAGATGCCGGCCGCGACCTGGTTGCCGAGCAGCGCCGACAACGCCTCACCGCCGCCGGCGAACGGCACGTAGGACAGGTTTGTCGCCGGCACGCCGACAGTCTTGGCAATCAGGCCGAACAGGATGTGATCGGAACCGCCTGCGGAGCCGCCGGCGACAGGAACCTTTGTCGGATCGGCCTTGAGCGCGGCGACGAAATCAGCGGCCGTCTTGAACGGCGACTCCGCCGGCACGACCAAGGCCTCGAACTCGCCGGTAAGGCGGGCGATCGGGGTGACCTGCGTCAGATTGTTGGCGGCCTTGTTGGCAATGATGGCGCCAACCATGACCATGCCGGCAACCATCAGGGAATTGCCTTTGCCGTTCCACTGGCTGATGAATTGCGGCAGCCCGACAGTCCCGCCGGCGCCGCCGACATTGGTGATCTGCGAACCCGAGATGAGCTTTTCACTGCGCAGCACCTGGTCGATCGTGCGCGCCGTCTGGTCCCAGCCACCACCCGGTGCGGCAGGCACGAAGAGCTGTATCTGGGGCGCGCCTTCGGCCAAAGCGGGAGAAAGATGCGACGTCATCAGCCCGGCACCCACGGCTGCGGTGCTCATCAAAAATCTGCGTCTGTCCAGCATGGGATTCCTCCAAATCACGACACCTCCTCCGGTGCCCGCCAAAACGCGCCTGCATCCAGACCCGTCATCGATTTCAAGCAGATGTTACGGAGTTCTGTCAACGGAAACGATATTCTACTGGACAGAACGATTTGGCGGCGCGACACAGTCGCGTCGCTCGGCTTTCTTCAAACTGGAACCGCCATGGATTCGCCAAGCAAATCGGCAGATGCGGAAATCGACCGCGCCGAAGGTGTTGCAGCACTCGATCGGGCGATTGCCATCCTCGATGCCTTCAGCACGGAGGACCGGTCGCTCAGCCTAGCCGAAATCGCGGCGCGCACCGGCCTCTACAAGAGCACCATCCTGCGGCTTGCGAATTCCCTTTTGCGCGGACGATTGCTCGAGCGCCTCGACAATGGGCGCTACCGCGTCGGACCCGCGACGTTTCGGCTCGGTGCGCTCTACCAGCGTTCGGTCGTGGCGGTCGACATCCTGCTGCCGATCATGCGCGATCTTTCCGAGCGAAGCTGGGAAAGCGTTGCCTTCTACGTTCGCTCGGGCGATGTCCGCACCTGTCTTTACCGCGTCGAATCCAAGCACCCGATCCGCTACACGATACGCGAAGGCGACGTATTGCCTTTGCTGCTCGGCTCGGGCGGCCGCGTGCTCGCAGCGTTTTCGGGCCAGCAGGGCGAACCCTACGAGACCATCCGCAAGACCTGCAACTGTCTCGCCGTCGGCGACCGCGACCCCGAGACCGGGGGCGTGTCGGCGCCGGTATTCGGGCCAGGGGGCGTCCTGCTCGGCGCCTTGACCCTGGCTGGACCAAGCACGCGCGTCGACGCGGCCTTTCTGCAGCGCATGAAGCGTCCGCTGCTCGAGGCAGCGGCCCGCGCCACCCGCGCCTTCGGCGAGGACGCCTCAATGCTCGAGCAGGCAAGCCTGGCAGCGGACGCCCTGCCGTAGAATGCGGCCTGATTGGAAGGCTCGCCCAGTTCAACTTGACCAGAACCACACGGCGGTTCTTGGCGCGGCCCGCTTCGTCATCGTTGCTGGCGACAGGTGCCATCATGCCGGCGCCCGCAGCGGTCAGCCGCGCCGCTCAGGTCACCGCGCCAGCAGGATAGTCGGAGCGTCGTGATAGGTGGTCTTTACCACTTCCCGGTAACCGCACTTGGCAGCCACCCTCAGCGAAGCGCCATTTTCCGGATCGATGATACAGACGGTCTTCTCGCGCCCGAAAATCACTTCGCCCCATGCCAGGACGCGGCCAACCACCTCGGTGGCGAAGCCCGCCCCGTGCACGGCCGGAACCAGCGCCCACCCGGCCTCGGGAATGCCTTCGATCGATGGTTCCATGTCGCGCTTCAGATCGTGAAACCCGGCCTCGCCGATGAAGCGCCCGGTCGCCTTCTCCTCGATCGCCCAGAAGCCATAGCCAAGCAACGACCGCAGGCCGGCGTGACGCAGGAAGCGCATCCAGCTTTCTTCGCGCGTGCGCGGCTTGCCGCCGATGAAGCGGGTGACGACGGGATCGGTCCACATCGCGGCATAGGTGTCGAAATCATCCAGGCGGTGTGCCCGCAGGATGGTTCGCTTCGTTTCGATGACAGGAGCACTGGTCGCTTGCGGATTGTTCATGGGATCTGCCTCGCACGGATCGCCAGCGCTTAGCAAATCGCCGGTGCTGCGCAAGGGGCCAGGGCAACACGGCCCATCATCCAGGCGCCGCTATGGGAATTTTGCGCGACGATGTTATTTTTCACCGCAGGCTGATTCAACACCCGCCAGCGCGACCTTTTTTCAGGCGCGCATTGGTGGCGTCAAACCCAGGGAAAAGAGCATGGATACCACCGATCTTGTGCTTGCGATCTTCCATCATCTGCTGGTGTTTTCGCTGGCGGGGATCATCGGCGCCGAATTCGTCCTGATCCGCGGCGATCTGGGTGCTGCGACGCTCAAGAGGCTCGCCGGCATCGACCGCCATTACGGCGTCATCGCCGCGCTGATCATCGTCGTCGGCATCGGCCGCGTCTTCTATGGCCTCAAGGGCTGGGAATTCTACGTCTACAACTGGGTGTTCTGGGCCAAGATAGCGGCGTTCGGCGCTGTCGGCCTGCTGTCGATCATCCCGACCGTCCGCTTCATATCCTGGAACAGGCAGGCGAGCGGCAATGCCTCGTTCCAGGTGCCGGCGACCGAACTTGCGTCCGTGAAGACCTATATCCGCGCCGAAGCTTTCATCTTCCTGCTCATCCCGGTCTTCGCCGCGGCGATGGCGCGCGGCTACGGCTACTAGGGTGGCGATCACCCTCCGACATTATCCACCCATCGAGTGCGGATGTTTGCGGATATCGGCAGTTTGCCGCCCAGTTGCTATTTGCTAGCTTGCCCTAGTTGTTGCTTCATGCGCAGCCGGTGTTGAGAGGAGATCCGCGCGGCGTTGGAGATTCATATCCCGGGAGGAGATCACGATGAGAAGATTTGTCGCCGCTCTGGCTGCTGCCGCGGCCGTCACGCTTTATGGGTTCGCGGCCAGCGCGCAGACCTATCCTGAACGAACCATCACCGTTGTGGTACCGTTTGCCGCCGGCGGTCCGACCGACACGGTCACGCGCCTCGTCGCCGAAGCGATGTCGAAGGATCTCGGCCAGCAGGTCATCGTCGAGAATGTCGGCGGCGCCGGCGGAACGCTGGGTGCCGGCCGCGTCGCCAACGCCGAGCCTGACGGCTATACGCTGCTGCTCCATCATATCGGCATGGCGACAAGTGCGACGCTGTACAGAAAGCTCGCCTACGACACGCTGAACGCCTTCGAATATGTCGGCCTCGTCACCGAGGTGCCGATGACCATCGTCGGCCGCAAGGACCTGGAGCCGACCGATCTCAAGGGGTTGGTGGAGTACGCCAAGGCCAACAAGGATTCCATAACCGTCGCCAATGCCGGCATCGGTGCGGCCTCGCATCTGTGCGGCATGCTGTTCATGAGCGCCATCAAGACGCCGCTGGTCACCGTGCCCTACAAGGGCACCGGCCCGGCCATGACCGATCTCCTCGGCGGTCAGGTCGACATCATGTGCGACCAGACGACCAACACCACCAAGCAGATCCAGGGCGGCACCATCAAGGCCTATGCCGTCACCTCGCCGGAGCGCCTCGATGTGCTGAAAGACGTCCCGACGACGGTGGAAGGCGGCCTTCCCGAAGTGCAGGTCGGCATCTGGCACGGTCTCTATGCACCCAAGGGCACACCGGCCGGGATCACCGAACGCCTGTCGAAATCGCTTCAGGTCGCGCTGAAGGACCAGAACGTCGCGGCCCGCTTCGCCGAACTCGGCACCAAGCCATCGCCCGAGGCCGATGCGACGCCCGCCGCACTGAAGGCCAAGCTGGAAAGTGAGATCGCGCGCTGGAAGCCGATCATCGAAGCCGCCGGCCAGTATGCCGACTGAGGTTTGAACAGGGGCGCCACCGGCGCCCCTGTTCGCTCGGCATCCGCTACGCACCGCGGCTTGGGAGAACCATCATGAAACCTTTCGCGATCGACAGGGCCAACGGCCTGTGCGCCGCCCTGTTCATCGGTTTCGGCGCATGGTTCGCGCTGCAATCGCTCGGCCTCGAAATCGGCACCGCGTTGCGCATGGGGCCAGGCTATTTTCCGCTGGTCCTGGCGATCGTGCTGGTCCTGCTTGGCGCCGTCATTCTCGTCCAGGCTGTACGCGTCGAGGGCGAAGCGGTCGGGCATATTGCGTGGCGCGGCATGCTGCTCATCCTGCCTGCTCCGATCTTCTTCGGCCTGACGGTGCGCGGCCTCGGATTCATCCCGTCGATCTTCCTGACGGCGCTGATCGCGTCGTTTGCCAGCCGCTGCATGAAGCCGTTGACCGCGCTCGTGCTGTCGGCCGGCCTGACATTGTTTGCATTCCTTGTCTTCAGCTACGCGCTCGGCCTGCCGTTCCGCCGCTTCGGCCCGTGGCTGGCCCCGTGGTTGGTGTCGTAAGGCGATGAGCATGGATCTGCTCGACAACCTTGCGCTCGGCTTTTCGACGGCGACGTCGCTGACCAACCTCGGTTTCTGCCTGATCGGCGTCCTTCTCGGCACGCTGATCGGCGTCCTGCCCGGCATCGGCGCCACCGCGACCATCGCCATGCTTTTGCCCATCACCTTCCAGATCGGCGACCCGGTTTCCTCCCTCATCATGCTCGCCGGCATCTATTACGGTGCGCAATATGGCGGCTCGACCACCGCCATTCTCATCAACATGCCCGGCGAATCCTCGTCCGCCGTCACCGCGATCGACGGCTACCAGATGGCCAGGAACGGCCGCGCCGGGGCGGCCCTCGCGATCGCGGCCATCGGCTCGTTCTTTGCCGGCACCGTTTCGACGTTCCTCGTCGCCATCTTTGCCCCGCCGCTGACGGCGATCGCGCTGAAATTCGGCGCGGCCGAGTATTTTTCGCTGATGATCGTCGGCCTGGTTTCGTCCGTCGCGCTCGCCCACGGCTCGATCGTCAAGGCGCTGGCCATGGTCGTGCTCGGCCTGCTGCTCGGCGTTGTCGGCACCGACATTTACACCGGCACGCCGCGCTTCACGCTTGGAATCCGGGAATATGCCGACGGGTTGAATTTCGTTGCGGTGGCGGTCGGTGTCTTTGGCATCGCCGAGATCCTGCGCAACCTCGAAAACGAGGATGAGCGCTCCGTGATGATCCGCAAGGTCACCGGCCTTATGCCGACCCGCGAGGACTTTCGGCGCATGGCAGCGCCCATCGTGCGCGGAACGATCATCGGTTCAGCGCTCGGCATCCTGCCGGGAGGCGGCGCGATCCTGGCAGCCTTTGCCTCCTACACGGTCGAAAAACGCGTCTCGAAAAACCCGAAGGAGTTCGGCAAGGGCGCCATCGAAGGCGTCGCCGGACCGGAATCGGCAAACAATGCCGGTGCGCAGACTTCCTTCATCCCGATGCTGACGCTGGGCATTCCGGCCAACCCTGTCATGGCGCTGATGATCGGCGCCATGATCATCCAGGGCATCGTGCCCGGCCCCAATGTCGCGACCGAACAGCCGGCGCTGTTCTGGGGCATCATCGCCTCGATGTGGATCGGCAATCTGATGCTGATCATCCTCAACCTGCCGCTGATCGGGCTTTGGGTGAAGCTGCTGACGATCCCCTATTACGTGCTTTTCCCGATCATCATGGCGTTCTGCTCGATCGGCGTCTACAGCGTCAACAGCAACGTCTATGATCTCTACGCCGTCGCCTTCTTCGGCTTCCTCGGCTACCTCCTGACCAAGCTGCGCTGCGAACCGGCACCGCTGCTGCTCGGCTTCGTGCTCGGCCCGCTGCTCGAGGAAAATCTGCGCCGCGCCATGATTCTCTCGCGCGGCGACCCGAGCACCTTCGTGACCAGACCGATCAGCGCCGGCCTGCTGCTCATAGCGCTCGCCGTGCTCGCCGTCGTCTTCCTGCCGGCGGTCAAGAAAAAGCGCGAAGAGGTGTTTGTGGAGGAGAGTTGAATTACGCCGCCGTTCCGCCTCGGTCCTGAACCTCTTCGACCGGGTCGAGCGGTGCGATCGGCACCAGCGGTGCCGGCACATCGGTCGTCTTGACCTCGGCCTTGCAGATGTCGGCGATGACGCAGGCCGGGCAATCCGGCTTGCGCGCCTTGCAGACGTAGCGGCCATGCAGGATCAGCCAGTGATGTGCATGGCGCATATATTCGTCCGGAATGATCTTCAACAATCCCTGCTCGACCTGTTCCGGCGTCTTGCCGGGCGCTAATCCGAGCCGGTTGCCTATGCGAAGAATGTGCGTGTCGACCGCCATCGTGTGCTGGCCGAAGGCCATGTTGAGCACGACATTGGCGGTCTTGCGCCCGACCCCGGGCAGCTTGACCAATTCATCTCGATTATCGGGTACCTCGCCGCCATGGTCGCGGATCAGCGCCTGCGACAGCGCAATCAAATTCTTCGCCTTGTTGCGCCACAGCCCGATGGTGCGGATATATTCGCCGACCCTTGCTTCCCCCAGCGCCAGCATCTTGTGCGGCGTATCGGCGGCCCTGAACAGCGCCCGCGTCGCCTTGTTGACGCCTACATCCGTCGCTTGCGCCGACAGCACCACCGCGACCAGCAGCGTGAAGGCGTTGACATGTTCGAGCTCGCCCTTCGGCTCGGGCCGCTGGACGGAAAAGCGCCGGAATATCTCTTTCACTTCGGCCGGGCTGTAGCGTAACGCGCTTCGCGCCGGCCGCGGGCGCGGCTTTGCGTTCGAACCATCGCGTCGTGCGGGCAACGGCTCTTTTTTGGACAGGGAAGAATCTTTGGACTTGGGGCTTGCCATTTCCCTCCTATAATATCCCCTCATGAGCGACACAAACGCCTCGTTTCAGGCCGACGAGCCATTCTTTCAGGCGCTACTGACCCCGCACCGGTCTCTGGGCCGGACAGGCTTCTTCGTCCTGATGGGCGCGCTGCTGTTCGGCTGGCTGGTGACAGGCGCGTTTTTCCTGTCGCGCGGCGCCTGGCCGGTGTTCGGCTTCTTCGGCCTCGACGTGGCCGCCGTCTACATCGCCTTTCGCATCAACTATCGTGCCGCTCGCGCACGCGAAGAAGTCTCGGTTTCGCGCACCAGCCTCGACATCCGCAAGACAGCCCCCTCGGGGAAATCGGAAGCGCATCGCTTCAATCCGTTCTGGGCGCGGTTTTCGGTGGCCCGTCACGCCGAGATCGGCATCACAGGCATGACGGTGCAAGGTGAAGGCCAGAACGTGCCGATCGGATCGTTCCTGGACCCCGATTCCCGCGAGAGTTTTGCCACCGCCTTTTCGCGCGCGCTGGCGCCCGCCAAGACACGCTGAGGCAGCCGCGAGCGATTCCTGGGCTCGAATCCGGTGCCTATCCGGGTATGCGCCGCAAGAAGGCAAGTTTCGGGTGGCGATCGACGCCCCGAGGGGCGATATTCCGGCTCAAGGAGACAGTTCCATGAGCACACACACCGCAGTCCTCAAAAAGGACATCACGCCTGAGGGCAGCGATTATGAGATCGTGCGCCGTGCCATCGAGAAGATCAGTCTCGACTATCGCGATCAGCCTTCCCTCGAAGAGCTGGCCGAGGAGGTCGGCGAGACGCCGACCGGCCTGCAAAAACTCTTCACCCGCTGGGCCGGCCTGTCGCCCAAGGCCTTCCTGCAGGCGGTGACACTGGACCATGCGCGCAGGCTGCTCGATTCCGGCATGCCTCTGCTCGAGACCTCATTCGAACTGGGCATGTCCGGCCCCGGCCGGCTGCATGACCTGTTCGTCACGCACGAGGCGATGTCGCCGGGCGACTACAAGACACGCGGCGCCGGGCTCACCATTCGCTACGGCTTCCATTCCTCGCCGTTCGGCACCGCCCTGATCATGGCCACCGAGCGCGGGCTCGCCGGCCTCGCCTTCAGCGACCCCGGCGAGGAACGCGCCGCCTTCGCCGACATGTCCAGCCGCTGGCCGAACGCCATCTACGTCGAGGACATGACTGCCACCGGCCCCTATGCCGCCCGTATCTTCGACCCGACGCTGTGGCGCCCCGACCAGCCGCTGCATGTCGTCATGATCGGCACCGACTTCCAGGTTCGCGTCTGGGAGGCGCTGCTCAAGATCCCGATGGGCAAGGCCCGCACCTATTCCTCGATTGCGGCCAGCATCGGCGCACCGTCCGCCAGCCGTGCGGTCGGTGCGGCCAACGGCGCCAATCCGCTCTCTTTCGTGGTGCCTTGTCACCGCGCCATCGGCAAATCAGGCGACCTCACCGGTTATCATTGGGGCCTGACCCGCAAGCGCGCCATTCTGGGTTGGGAAGCCGGGCAGGTATCGTAATATCGATTTTTCTCGATATTGCGAAGAAAAACATGGTTCTATCGGCGCTATCAAGTATAAGCGCTATTTACGCTGTGGTTCCGCTTTTGCAACCGAGGGCAACCTCCGGTTCCTGTAGTTGTTATTTTTGAGGCGTTATTTTAGGTAACTCTAAATTAACCACGATAAAGTGATGATGCTCTCATATTAATCCGGACGATCCGGCTTGATAGGAGGTCTCGATGACATTGTTTCGCGCCGCCTGCGGCGCAGCTCTGCTGGTTGCCAGCGTCGACGAGGCCGCGTTGGCCACGACGCAGAATGTCATCTTCAACGGCACGATCGCGCCCACCTGCACGCTGGTCGTTGCCACCAACGGTACGATGACGGCCAGTCCCGATCTCCAGTCCCTGAGCTCCCACAACAGCGGCGGCTCGGCTGGAACCGTGACGCTGACGACGACCCGAGGTGTGTCGCTGAGCGTCGACCCGGTCACCACCATGACGGTGCCATCCGCCGACAGCACGTCGACGACCTGGACACCCACCTACTCCGCCGCCGGCGCGCATTCCATCGTCGAGACCGGCTCGACAACCAGCATCACCACCCCCGGCGCAGATCTCGTCTCGGTTCACCTTGCCGGAACCAAGGGCGGCAGCAATCGCTTCGCCAACGGCAATTATCAGGCAACGGTAACGCTGCGCTGCGAATGACGCGAGCGAAGGAGGGGTCGTGAAACATGCTCGAATCCTGGCGACGGCGTTGGCCGTCGGATTGGCGCCCGTTGCCGCCAAGGCTCAGTCGATGTCGCCGATGCGTGGCGAGATCAACAGCTTCACCGACGTCTTTGCGGTTCGCGTCTTCCCCGCCAATCCCTACGACCGCAACATCCGGGTCGAAATTCACGTCTACGATCAGGATTTCCAGCCGGTAGATGCCAGGGTCTCTCCAAATGTCTTCCAACTGGCCTCCCAGGCCTCCCGTTCTGTCCTTGTGGTTGTGCCTTTCGGCGGCGCTGCCGAGCGTAAAGTGCGTATCTGTACCGAAAGCATCCCCTTTCCCAATCAACAGACGCAGATAAGGGCACAGATATGCGGAAAGTTTTTTGGGCGCCGCAAGTCCTGACACTGGCGCTCGCGGCTGTTTGGGCGGGTGCCTCGCCGGCCGGGGCCGAGGACGTCTACAACCTCAACCAGAACGAAAGCGGCTTCAACCTGCCCGGCGTCACCTTGCCCCAGGGCCAGGACGAGGTCCATGCCGCGGATGGCACCACTTGCCGTTCCGCCGTCTCCGGCTCCGGCGCCTATGTCGATCTCGGCGTCATCAGAGGCAACAGCCAGTCCGACAATGATGTCGCCACTTACGGCCGCGTGGTGATCCCCATCGGGCGTACGCCCAAGCGCGTCGATTGCAGCCGTCTCTACGAGCTTGAGGTCGAGCGCCTTCAGCTGGAGCTGAAGCTCCTCAAAATGGGCC
>NZ_RZRR01000490.1:0-4208 GCF_003998555.1 Mesorhizobium sp. M7A.F.Ca.CA.002.09.1.1
AGGCTGGGTGGTGCACCACGCGTTTGACCTCCGCCTGGCCACTCGGCGCGGGCTTCTCCTGACTTCCGATCGAGGCGGGGTACGTCGCAAGCACTTTGCCGGAAGGGTCAAGCACCCGAACCTGGCGAGCGCTCTTGTCGACCTCGACGCTCGCGATGTCTTGCGGCGGATCACCTCGGGTGACAGCTGGCACGAGCAGCTTTTGCCCCGCCCTCCTGAAGCCGATGCCGGGATTGAGCCGTTCAAGCAGTTGCTCGCTGATGTGGAAGCGCTCCGCCATCTTTTCCAGGGCATTGTGGTAGGCCAGCCTGGGCAGGCGGGCCATCCTCTCCATGCGCGCCGGAATTCGCCTGGTGAACGGCCCATGCACATCCTTGCGTGTCAAATCGTAGGTCTCAATCGCGGGGCGCGAGGAGGTCGCGACCAGCTTGTCCCATGTCTCGCGGGTGAGCTTGCCGTCGGCAGGCAATCCGTTGGCCGCTTGGAACGCACTGACTGCCCGGGTGAAGTTCTCTGCCTTGCGGCCATCGATCAGGCCTGGCGAGAAGCGTGCACGATCCAGGAGGATTTGCGCCTTCAGCACGGTCGCACTGACGCCTTTCGCTTCGCTGCCGTCAAATTGGGCGTTGTTGACGGCGGCCGCGTCCAGTTTTGCCGCCGCCGTTGCATCGCATGCGATGACGAGCATGGCGACCGCGACAAGAACGAGCCTGATCATGGAGGTCACACTCCCGTATGGGCACCTGCTTCTATGACGTCGCACGGCCGATCTGGTTCCATTTCCTGCAGTTGCGTCCGACTGCCGAGTGCCGTGCGCGCAGTGAACCCGGACCAGGAGCACCCGGCGGTGGCGCGGGTGCATTGTTGATAAGGGTCCGCCATCATCAAGATGAATGGCGACTCCCGTCAGCGCATGTGTTGGCTTCAGAACCGCAGAGACCGGAGCGACAACGGGCCAACGCCCGATTGAGTCCGTCTCCACAGGCTCGGTGACCGAGGAGAGCCAGGATGCAATTTCCTGCCCAGAAGAACAAAGGACCGGCTCAACCAGCCGAGGATGAGCGCCAGGCACGGCTTGAGAAAACAGCCAGGCTCAAGCAGCTTCGCTCCTATGCTTCCTGGCTTTCGTCTGACCCAAACGCCCAACTTCACGATGAGATAGACTGCTCCGTGCTGATCGAAGGCGTGGGACGACGCAGCATGGAGCCTTGGCTGATCGGCAGGTGACATACCCGGGCGGCGAGGTTTCCACCGCCAACGACGATCTGGCCGACAATTTGTTTGGCTAAAGCAGTTCACCGTTTCACGGAGACGGCGACCCGCTCTAACTCCTTGTTTTGACGCAATTCCGGACGGAAAACCGTTTCACACTTTTCCTGGAATTGCTCTAGCCGATCGGCCGCAACAGTGGCGACAGGCAGACTTCGCGTCAGTGACAGCAGCCTTGCTGCGCGCTCGTCCTGCACAGGCAGGGCGGCACCGACAGCCAGCGAAGCTTGCGCCGGGTTGCTGAGGAAGCGCCGCTCGGGCGCAATGCCTTTCAGATGCCGATGGAGCTCTTCGCGCTCACGTTCAGCCTCAGCGAAATGCTTGAGCGTCGCATGCGCCACACCCTTGGCGTAGCGCTGCATGGCCGCCGTCAGCACATAGAGGCCCGGCTCCTCGGTGATCGGTTCGTCGATGATCTCCTGCCAGCGGCCGAAGCGCACCTGCACATGCGATTTCATCGCATGGTAGCCTTCCACCGTCTGCGTGAGCTTTGGCCGGCCCTGGATGGCGACCACGTCGCGCGCGACCAGGCTGCGCACCCTGTCGGCGGCCCACAGTGCAGACTGGTGCTGGCCCGACAACATGCAGGTGAACATCATCAGATGCAGATCGTGGCAGCAGCCGAGCAAATAATAGGTCGGCTCGTCGGCATAGGCGAGATAGAGGTCGTTGGCGCGCACCGCCTTTTCGCTGGCGCGTTTTGCTTTCTCATACTCGCCGCACAGCACATAGATGTGCCCCGGCATGTGGTTCATATGCCCGGCATCGGGGCACATCTCGCCGAGCAGATCCGCTGACCGCATGCCGCGCTCCGGCATGGTGGACATTTCCAGGAGATGGATGTGCAGGTGGACGATCGCCGGATGTTGTGCTGCGCCGGCCTCATCGGCAAGCCGGATCGACCGCTCGCAGACGTCGAGCGCCTCGACGACATCGGAATTCGGCGCCGGCGCGCCGGTCTTGAGGTTCCACAGCCGCCGCACCGTGCGCATCATCAGTGCTTCGACCAGCAGTGCCATCACATCATGGTCATCGGGAAAGTCCCGATACACAAGCCGCATCGCGGCGGCATAGGCGTCATCCCAACGTTCGAATTCCTCCAGGCTCACCCGGTGTGGCTTCTGGAAGCGGGCGGCCAGCGCCTCGATCAGCCGCTTCTCGATCTCACTGGCGGAAGCCGCATTGGCCCTGGCCAGTTGGACATGCTCGAAGCAGCGTTTGGTCGCGCTGTCGGCCTCGGCCTCGCCATGCTCCTTCCAGGTCAGATTGTAGAAAGGTCCAGCGGCATAGGCGATGCCCCAGTGAACCATCGCGCAGTGAGGATCCGTCTCCAGCGCCTTCTCAAAACACTTGATGCCTTCCTCATGGTTGAAGCCGTAGCACCAGTTAAGGCCAATATCGAACCAACGCTGGGTTTCTGTCGAGCGAGTGGAGATGGGGCGGCGGTAGGTGCCGAGGTCGAAGCGGTCCATGTCGTCTCATTTCAATTCTGATTGCCAGCGAGCCAGCTCTGGTCAGACTCCTTCGCCATCAATGTGTGCCGAAACTGGCAGGCATGGCAAACGCAACGAGTGCCATCGCTGCTTGCATTGGAGACTATCGCCGCCCTTAGCCGGTCTCTTCGGGCACCGTTTCATTTTGCCAGCCGGCTAGCTCAGGCAGGTCGTCAAGCCAGCTTTTCTCGGTCATCAAGGCATCGCCGGCCTGCGGAGCAGCCTCGGTGGCGTTTTGAATGAGCCAGTCCATCCACTTCCGATAGGCAGCCGGGGTCAACTCGGGCGGCAGCACCTTGGCCTTGGCCAGCATGCGTTTGCGGAAACTCACCTGCCTGCGGAGTTTCGTCGTCGTGAATTTGATGGTCTTGCCTTGATATTCGACCGTCCAGCGCCCGTCGCCGTGGCTGGCGAGCCTGTCGATGGCGAAGCCGCTATCCACCGGCCTATCCCGCCAAGGAAGCTCGACGGCATTCTTCCTCAGATCGACTGCCCATCGCCTGTAGTTGGTCCCGGCACGCTGGGGCGGCAGCACCCCTGTCTGTTCGAGCATTTTCCTGCGGAAGGTCGGCTGCTTCTTAAGCTGGCCTGTCGTCAGCTCGATGCGATGCCCGCGGAATTCGACGTGCCAGCGGATCCTGCCATTGCCGAAATACTTGACCAGCCTGTCGATGACGAATTCGTCGTCGGAGAGCGTCACGCAGCCTTGGCTGATGCGTTCGAGAAGGAATCGGCTGTCACTGACCATTACGCGTTTGCTCCATGCTCCTCGATGTAGCAGAGGCCGGGTGCCGGGAGTGGAGCGCGACCGGAATCGGCCTCGGCTTCATCGAAGGAAATCACGCAGCCGAAGCGGCCTACAGGAAGGCAGGGTAAGTGACGACACGGCGCGCGATGCGGCGAACGCCGGAATAAATATGCCGGCTCGTTGGATCGACTGGTGTTGCGGCGGTGTCTTGAATTTCACGCTTGGCGCGTTCGACGGGGTCGCTGGTACAGCACTCCACTCGCTTAATCTGGTGCCATCTGGCAATTGGGGCCAATCCATTTATTTGCCGAAGTATCGAGTTCATTGTCCATGTCGGAGGCGCTGCATACAGGATACCGATCATCACCGCGCCGAGCCATACTTAAGGACTTATACCGGCGAAGGAGTGCATCGTGATCTTGGGGCTGTTGGCCTTGTCGCTGCGACGAAAGCTTCATCATGCAATTGGCAAAAGCATCCGTGCCTTGTTTAAAACCAAAGCCGGTACACTGCGCCTTGTCTTCCGCAGTCTGGGTTTGACTGGCATTCCCCTTGTCTGTCGTGCAGCCAACCAAGAAAGTAACGAACATCAGAAATCCGATGAAGACCAAAGCGCGCATTCCGTTCTTCCTTCGATAATTTCGATCCTTTGACGATCCTATAAATGTCACCCCGCCGCAACCCACCATAGCTGGAAT
>NZ_RZRR01000491.1:0-4204 GCF_003998555.1 Mesorhizobium sp. M7A.F.Ca.CA.002.09.1.1
GAAATGTCGGCGCCCGATTTCGCCATGCGCCTCGGCATGCTCAAATTGCGCCTTGCCACGGCCAGGAGCGACGACGCATCCCTCGACATTTCGGAGGAGATCCTCAATCACGTCGCCCGCACCGTGACCGGCAGCGGACGCGAGCTGGAAGGCGCCTTCAATCAGCTTTTGTTCCGTCAATCCTTCGAGCCGCAGATCACCATCGACCGGATCGACGAAATCCTCGGCCACATCTATCGCACAGGCGAGCCGAAGCGTGTCCGTATCGAGGACATCCAGCGCATCGTGGCGCGTCACTACAATGTGTCGAAGACCGAATTGCTGTCCAACCGGCGCACGCGCACCATCGTCAAGCCGCGGCAGGTCGCCATGTACCTGTCGAAGGTGATGACGCCGCGCTCGCTACCCGAGATCGGACGGCGTTTCGGCGGCCGCGATCACACCACGGTGCTGCATGCCGTGCGCAAGATCGAGGACCTTTCCGGCAACGACAACACGCTGGCGCAGGAACTTGAGCTTCTGAGGCGGCTGATCAACGATCAGGCCTGACCCTCCGGGAGGGCCGAACCGAAACAACGCCGGGATTCAATGGCTTGCCAGTGCGGCGCCGGGCCTGCATCGGGCTCGTGGCATCGCCTGGAAGCGATCTGGATTTCGGTTTTTCGACACTGGCTCGCGGACTTCGGGCGCGTTATCCCCAGAAAGCCCGCGTAGCCGGCCTGAACCGGCGGCGCGGGCTTGCGTTTGCTGGTTTTTTCCTGTCAGTTTACGCAGATTCTGAGCCTATTCAGACCTTTCGCGGGACGCCGCTCACTGGTGACCCGTCATTCATTCAAGCGAGCCTGTTTCGTCATGCGTGTTATCCTGGAACGGTCAAATCTCCTGAAGTCGCTCAACCACGTCCATCGTGTGGTCGAGCGGCGAAACACCATACCGATCCTGTCCAACGTGCTGCTCGGCGCCGAAGGCGCCAGCCTTGAAATGAAGGCAACCGATCTCGACCTCGAGGTGACCGAAGCGACGCCCGCCAAGGTGGAGCGCGGCGGGGCGACGACGGTCCCGGCACATCTGCTCTACGACATCGTGCGCAAGCTCGCCGATGGCGCCGAGGTGATGCTGAAGACGGACGAGGACGGCAACGCCATGACGGTGACGTCCGGCCGCTCGAGCTTCCGCCTTCAGTGCCTGCCGCAATCCGACTTCCCGGAGCTTTCGGCCGGATCCTTCTCGCATATCTTCCGTCTCGACTCGGTTGCCCTGAAAGGCCTGATCGAGAAGACCCAGTTCGCCATCTCCACCGAGGAGACACGCTATTACCTGAACGGCATCTACCTGCACACGCATGAGGTTGGCGGCAAGCTGAAGCTGCGCTCGGTGGCGACCGACGGCCACCGCCTGGCGCGCGCCGAGATCGACGCGCCGGCGGGTTCCGAGGGCATGCCGGGCATCATCATTCCGCGCAAGACGGTGAGCGAGCTGCAGAAGCTTGTCGACGATCCGGATGTTGCGGTGACCACCGAACTGTCGGACACCAAGATCCGCTTCACCATCGGCAGCGTGGTTTTGACCTCGAAGCTGATCGACGGCACCTTCCCCGATTATCAGCGGGTCATTCCGACAGGCAACGACAAGAAGCTGATCATCGACCGCCAGAGCTTTGCCGCCGCCGTCGATCGTGTTTCGACCATCTCTTCCGAACGCGGTCGCGCGGTGAAGCTGTCGATCAGCGAGGGTCAGGTGACGCTTGCGGTCAACAATCCGGATTCAGGCAGCGCCACCGAAGAACTGTCCGCTGACTATTCATCCGATCCGATCGAGATCGGCTTCAACGCCAAGTACCTGCTCGACGTTGCCGCGCAGCTGACCGGCACGGAGGCCAAGTTCATGCTGGCGGATGCCGGTTCGCCGACGCTGATCCACGACATGGCCGACGAGACCGCACTCTATGTGCTGATGCCGATGCGCGTGTAGCGGCGCGGTGTCAGCACTTCGGTCCTGTTGTGGACCGGCGGCAAGCGCGATATTTACGGCGACTTCTATAGGCGGATAGCGGTTGCCGGCACAGAACCATATAAGTAAGCTAACACTTACTAATTTCCGCAACTATGCGGCGCTGACGATCGATCTGGCGCCAGGTGCCGTGGTTTTTTCCGGCGACAACGGCGCCGGCAAGACCAATCTCCTCGAAGCGATCTCCTTTTTGACACCGGGACGTGGCTTGCGCCGCGCGCCCTACGCCGATGTCGCGCGCGAGGGCGGCGACGGCGGCTTTGCGCTGCATGCCCGGCTCGACGGACCTGATGGCCAGGTCGAGATCGGAACAGGCATTTCCGGCGGTGACACCGCCGGCGAAGGCGGCAGGCGGGTACGCATCAACGGAGCTTCGGCGCGTTCGGCCGAGGACATGCTGGAATGGCTGCGCGTGGTTTGGCTGACGCCAGCCATGGACGCGTTATTCACCGGACCGGCCGCGGATCGCCGGCGCTTCCTCGACCGGCTGGTGCTGGCGATCGACCCCGGCCACGGGCAACGTGCGATCGACTACGAGAAGGCGATGCGCGGTCGTAACCGACTGCTTACCGAAAGCTCTCGGGACGACCGCTGGTTCGACGCTATCGAGACGCAGATGGCCGAAACCGGTGTGGCGATTGCCGCGGCGCGCGCCGAGATGGTGCGCCTGCTGGCCGCCATGATCGACAGGCTGCCCGACACGGGACCGTTTCCGCAAGCCGATATCGGCCTTTCAGGCGAGCTGGAAGCCGAGATTGCCGTGGCGCCGGCGGTCGATGTGGAGGAACGCTTCCGTCGGACGCTTGCCGAGGGCCGCGAGCGCGATCGCGCCGCCGGACGTACGCTCGACGGCCCGCACCGTTCGGACCTGGTGGTTCGGCACCGCCCCAAGGCGATGCCGGCCGAGCTCTGCTCGACCGGCGAGCAGAAGGCGCTGCTGGTCGGCATCGTGCTGTCGCACGCGAGGCTGACCGGCGAAATGTCGGGCATGACGCCGATCCTGCTGCTCGACGAGATCGCTGCGCATCTCGACAGCGGGCGGCGCGCGGCGCTGTTTTCCATCCTGGAGGAACTGAACTGCCAGGCATTCATGACAGGAACCGATGCTGCGCTGTTTTCCAGTCTCCAGGGCCGTGCGCAATTCCTGACCGTCGACCACGGGACGGTTGGGCCAACCGAAGACCCCTGACAAGGTTTTTCCGTGCCTGTATGATCAGGCAATGACCACTGCCGCCCTGACCGCAGACGAGATCGAACGCTATGCCCGCCACATCGTGCTGCCGGAAATCGGCGGCGCCGGACAGCAGAGGCTGAAGCAGGCCCGGGTGCTGGTCATCGGCGCCGGCGGGCTGGGCGCCCCGGTGCTTGAATATCTTGCCGCCGCCGGCGTCGGCACGCTCGGCGTGGTCGATGACGACACCGTTTCGCTCTCCAACCTGCAGCGTCAGGTCATTCACGGCACCGACACTGTCGGCCTGCTGAAAACCGACAGCGCCAAGGCGGCAATCGCCCGCATCAATCCCAATACCACAGTCGAACCGCATACGTTCCGGCTGACCACGGACAATGCGCCTGCCCTCGTCGCCCGCTATGACATCGTCGTCGACGGTTCCGATAATTTCGAAACGCGCTACGCCGTGGCCGATGCCTGCGCGAGCGCTGGGAAACCGCTGGTGCATGCCGCCGTCGGACGCTTCGACGGCTCGGTCACGGTGCTGAAGCCATTCGAAGACGGCAAGGACGGCAAGCCCAACCCAGGCTATCGTGACCTGTTTCCCGAGGCGCCACCGCCGGGCCTGGTGCCGTCCTGCGCCGAAGTCGGCGTGCTTGGCGCGCTGACCGGCGTCATCGGCACGCTGCAGGCCATGGAGGCGGTCAAGCTGATCACCGGCGTGGGCGAACCGCTGGTCGGCCGGCTGCTGCTTTATGATGGGCTGGCGGCGCGCTTCGACACCATCCGTTACAAGAGAAGCTGAATTCTTGGACCTGATCGAAGCAGTCTCCATCAGGCGGATCCCGACCGATTTCGACCGTTGGGACGATGTGCTCGCATTGATCATGCGTGCCTTCGCCTCGATGGACGACGTCATCGACCCGCCCTCCTCGGCCCACCTTTTGACCGCCGACACTCTGCGGGACAAGGCGCGGCGGGAGACCGGCTTCGTGGCGCTCAGGGGTGATCGGATCGTCGGCT
>NZ_RZRR01000492.1:0-4192 GCF_003998555.1 Mesorhizobium sp. M7A.F.Ca.CA.002.09.1.1
GCTCTACAATGAGCAAGGCGCCGTCACCGGTGTCGTTACCGGCGACATGGGCGTCGAGAAGGACGGAACGCACGGCCCGGGTTTCGCACCCGGCATGGCGCTGATGGGCAAATATGTGCTGATCGGGGAGGGCGCTCGCGGCTCGCTCGCCAAGCAACTGATCGCCAGATACAAGCTTTCCGATGGCCGCGAACCGGGCAAATACGGCATCGGCCTGAAGGAACTCTGGCAGGTCAAGCCGGAGAACCACCGGCCGGGGCTGGTCCAGCATTCCTTCGGCTGGCCGCTTGACTTGAAGACCGGCGGCGGCTCGTTCCTCTACCATCTCGAGGACAACCAGGTGGCGGTCGGCTTCGTCCT
The DNA here is from genome assembly GCF_003998555.1 of Mesorhizobium sp. M7A.F.Ca.CA.002.09.1.1. Lineage (NCBI taxonomy): Bacteria > Pseudomonadati > Pseudomonadota > Alphaproteobacteria > Hyphomicrobiales > Phyllobacteriaceae > Mesorhizobium > Mesorhizobium sp. M7A.F.Ca.CA.002.09.1.1. Next base: position 361 of record NZ_RZRR01000492.1, read on the forward strand.
CCACCTCAATTACAAGAATCCCTGGCTGTCGCCGTTCGAGGAATTCCAGCGCTTCAAGACCCATCCGGCGATCGCGGCTACGTTCGAAGGCGGCAAGCGGCTGGGCTATGGCGCGCGCGCCATCACCGAGGGCGGCTGGCAGTCGGTGCCGAAATTGTCCTTCCCCGGCGGTGCGCTGATGGGCTGTGCCGCGGGCTTCGTCAACGTGCCGCGCATCAAGGGTTCGCACAATGCCGTGCTGTCCGGCATGCTGGCGGCCGAGCATGTCGCCGAGGCGATCGGCGCCGGGCGCGCCAACGACGAACTCGCGTCCTACGAGGAAGCCTGGCGCGCGACCGACATCGGCAAGGATCTGAAGAAGGTGCGCAACGTCAAGCCGCTGTGGTCGCGCTTCGGCACCATCGTCGGTGTCGGCCTTGGCGGCCTCGACATGTGGCTGAACACGCTGTTCGGTGTCTCGCCCTTCGGCACGCTGAAGCATGGCAAGGCCGACTACGCAACGCTCGAGCCTGCCGCCCGGCACAAGAAGATCGCCTATCCGAAGCCCGATGGCGTGCTGACCTTCGACAGGCTGTCCTCGGTGTTCCTGTCCAACACCAATCACGAGGAAAACGAGCCGGTCCACCTGCTTGTCGGCGACATGGAGCTGCAGAAGCGTTCCGAGCACGATGTCTTTGCGGGCCCCTCGACGCGCTATTGTCCGGCCGGCGTTTACGAGTGGGTCGATAAGGACGGCAACGCCGCCGCCGATCCCACGGCCAAGGATGTGCGCTTCGTCATCAACGCGCAGAACTGCGTCCACTGCAAGACATGCGACATCAAGGACCCGAACCAGAACATCAACTGGGTGCCGCCGCAAGGCGGAGAAGGCCCGGTCTATCAGGGCATGTAGGCCCGCGCCGGCCGCAGCGTGCAAAGGTCCCGACGATGGCTCGGGGTCTCCCGTGGCATGTGGAACATTAGAACTGTTGAAACTGCCGCGCGCTTATGGTTCCATTCCTTGACGATAAGGAGATGGCCATGCGCCTGACGGTTCTGGCATGCCTAGTGGCGATCGGTGCGCTGTTCGGTCTGGCTTCGGCGGCCTCGGCCGGCACCAGGGTGGTGGTCAAGACGCGGACCTACGACATCACCGGGAACACGGGGCTGGCGCTAGTCCAAGCTATGGACCGCAAGGGGCCGAAGCACGGCTTCATGACGCATGCCATCGCGCTGACCGGCTACGCTGTGGATTGGGACCTCGACACCAGCCAGGACAATGGCGTCTGCCGCTTGCGGCGTGCCAACGGCACGCTCAATCTCTTCTACACATTTCCGCGTGTCGCCTCGGCCACCACCCCGACGCTCCGGAAGCGCTGGACGCGGTTCTTCGCCGGCGTCCGCGCCCATGAGGAAACCCATGGCCGCATCGCCAGGGAGATGATGCGGGCCACGGAACGATCCATCTCCGGCCTCAGGATTGCCGACGACCGGTCCTGCTACAAGACACGTCGCGAGGCACAGCGACGCATCAAGGCCACCAATGCCGCATATGAGGCCAAGCAGCTCGCTTTCGATGCGCGCGAGCATCGCGACGGCGGCCATGTCCAGCATCTCGTCATCGCTTTGGTCAGGCCCTGATCCTTCAGCCTGGCGTCTTGCCGGCCTGGACAATGGCCGCGGTCGCGGTTTCATGTTCGTCGAGCGGCTTTTGCTGGTTCAGCCTGAGCGAGAACTCCACCATGACCGGGAGGTGATCCGAGCCGGTGTCTTCCAGCCGTGTCGCCGAATGGATAGTCACGCCGCCCTTGCTGAAAACCTGGTCGATCGGCAGGCCGGCGAAGCGCCGCAGGAAATCCGGCAGCCTGATGTGGATCCAGGTCGGGCCGGCGGAAGGCATGACGGTCAGCCCGCCAAGCGCCGCGACCCGCCGCACGGCGGCACTCCATGGGGCGGCATTGCAGTCGCCCGCCATGATGGCCGTCTCGCCGAGCGCGGAAAGCGGCTCCGTCAACTCGCCGATCTGCCAGTACTGCTCGCGTGGCCAGGGCCAGCTGAGATGGATCGCGGCGACATCGACGTCGATGCCGCCGAAGTCGACGGTCGCTGTCGCCATGGCACCACGCCTTTCGCAACGCGCCTCGGTGCCGGCGGCAAAGGGCCGCCGCGAGAGCAGCGCGACGCCGAATATCTTGTTAGGGTAAGGACAGAGGATCCGGTATGGATATGCGCTGCTGATATAGCCAAGCTCGGTCGCCCACATCGCCGACACCTCGTCCAGGGTGATCACGTCGGGATTGGTCCGGCCGATCAGCGACAGCACCTTCTTCGGGGTTGGATTGTCGTAGCGCAGGTTCATCTGCAGCAGCTTGTAGATCGCGCGGTCTTCGTTCTTGGCTTCATAGGCGGCCTGAACCGGCCACAAGCGGGAGAAGGACAGCGAGCCGGAAGTGGTGGCGAAGGCCGCCACGGCAAAAAGCAGTGCCACGGCCGCTTGCAGTCGAAATGTCGTGGCCAGCAGCGGCAACGCGCAAAGCGCCATCAGCACGGCAAGATGGACGCGGAAATGCGAGAAGGAATCGAAGGCGGGATGCAGCGTTCCGAAAAACCCGGCCACCAGCGCGATCGAACAGGCCAGCATTGCCAGGAATGCAACCGAAATCAGCAATGTCCCGAAGCCCGCTCTCTCCATGCCGCCTGCTTATCGGCAGTAATGCGGCTCAATCAAGATGACGAAATGCCCATGCGATGCGTGGAACCGGCCTACTGGAACGCCGTTTCCGAAAAACTTCTGAGCTTGCGCGAATGCAACCGCTCCATCGGCATTTCCGCGAGCTTCTCCATAGCCCTGATGCCGATGGTCAGGTGCTGCGCCACCTGGCGCTTGTAGAATTCGGTCGCCATGCCGGGCAGCTTCAACTCGCCATGCAGCGGTTTGTCCGAAACGCACAGCAGCGTGCCGTAGGGAACACGGAAGCGGAAGCCATTGGCGGCGATGGTCGCCGATTCCATGTCGAGTGCGATGGCGCGAGATTGCGACAGACGCTGTACCGGCCCACGCTGGTCGCGCAGTTCCCAGTTGCGATTGTCGATGGTGGCAACGGTGCCGGTGCGCATGATGCGCTTCAGGTCGTAGCCGGAAAGGCCGGTGACTTCGGCGACGGCTTCCTGCAACGCCACCTGGATCTCGGCCAGCGGCGGGATCGGCACCCAGACCGGAAGATCGTCGTCCAGCACGTGGTCCTCGCGCACATAGGCATGCGCCAGCACATAGTCGCCAAGCGCCTGGGTGTTGCGCAGGCCGGCGCAGTGACCGAGCATCACCCAGGCATGCGGCCTCAGCACCGCAATATGGTCGGTGATGGTCTTGGCGTTGGAAGGCCCGACGCCGATATTGACCATGGTGATGCCGCCATGTCCCGATTTCTTCAGGTGATAGGCCGGCATCTGCGGCAGGCGCGGCGGTGCAACGCCTTCGCTGGGCGCGCTCTGCCCGCCCTTGGTGATGACATTTCCCGGCTCGACGAACTCCGTGTATCCGCCGCCGCCATTGGCCATCAGGTCGCGGGCGCGGGCGACGAATTCGTCGATGTAGAACTGATAGTTGGTGAACAGCACGAAGTTCTGGAAATGCTGCGGCGTGGTTGCCGTATAGTGCGACAGCCGGTGCAGCGAATAGTCGATGCGCTGCGCCGTGAAGGGCGCCAGAGGCCTCGGCTCGCCGAAGGCGACTTCGAAGGTGCCGTTGGCGATCTGGTCGTCGGTGCCGTCGAGATCGGGCACGTCGAACAGGTCGCGGATCGGCCGCTTGATGCGCTCTGCCGTCGCGCCGTCGACATGGGTGCCTTCAAGG
>NZ_RZRR01000493.1:0-4177 GCF_003998555.1 Mesorhizobium sp. M7A.F.Ca.CA.002.09.1.1
GGCGAGCTCAGCCCTTGCGCGGCGCCAAACATGGCAAGTGCCGCGGTGACGCCGGCAAGCGCTGCCCATTGCGTTCCTGCTTCGCCTTCGCTCGAGCCGGTCGCGACCATGCTGCCATCCAGATGAACTGCTGGCCATCAGGCCGGCAAGCCAAGTAGCTATCGGTTCGATCCCCGGAAGGAAAGGGCCGGCCACCGAAATCCGCTTGCTCCAACGCGGCAACCTGATCAAGCCGATGTCGCGGCCGGGCACCTGCCGTTCCGGCATGTCGCTTCCCTCGCCCTAGTGGTCGTCGCCTCCGCAATGGCCGGACAGCCGCCGGTCCATTATGCCGCCCGCTATCGCATCCCACGAGGACCATCATGACCGCCGCCCTACAACCCTCAGAACCGGCATTGGCCACCGACCGCGCCCGTCGCGGCGGCCGCGCTGGAAAGCGCGCCGGCGGCTCAGCCGCGTTCGAGCAGCCGGCTTTTCGCCAGTTGAAGAACCCGCTGGCGCCAACCAGGCTGGTGTCCGACGACGAGCTGGAATCGATTCACCTCGCTTCCCTGCGCGTGCTGCGGGAAATCGGCGTCGACGTGCTGCATGATGAGGCCCGCAGCATCATGAAGGCGCATGGCGCCGACGTGCGTGACGGCTCAGAGCGGGTGCGCTTCGACAGCGACATGATCCTCGACCTGGTGTCGCACTGCCCGTCGGAATTCACCATCCATGCCCGCAATCCTGCGCACAATGTGCGCTTCGGCGGCAACAATGTGATCGTCTCGATGATGGCGTCGGCGCCCAATTGCTCCGACATCGATCGCGGCCGCCGGCCCGGCAACCAGCAGGACTACCGCAACTTCCTCAAGCTCGCGCAGATGCACAACATTCTGAACTGCACGGGCGGCTACCCGGTCGAGCCGACCGATATCCATCCATCCGTCCGCCATCTCGAATGCATCCGCGATCTCAGCGTGCTCACCGACAAGGTGTTCCACATCTATTCGCTCGGCAAGGAGCGCAATGTCGACGGCATCGAGATCGCCAGGATCGCGCGCGGCATCAGCCACGAGCAGATGCTCGAAGAGCCGTCCGTCTTCACCATCATCAACACCAATTCGCCGCTGAAACTCGATGTGCCGATGATGGAAGGCATCATCCAGATGTCGAGCAAGGGCCAGGTCGTCGTCGTGACGCCGTTTACCCTGTCGGGTGCGATGGCGCCTGTCACCATCGCCGGCGCACTGGTGCAGCAGAACGCGGAGGCGCTTGCCGGCATCGCCTTCGCCCAGATGGTGCGCAAGGGCGCCCCCGTCGGATATGGCGCCTTCACCTCCAATGTCGACATGAAGTCGGGCGCGCCGGCCTTCGGCACGCCCGAGAACACCAAGGCCAACATTGCGTCAGGGCAACTGGCGCGGCGCTACGGGCTGCCCTACCGCACGACGCCGGGCTCGGCTTCCAATGCCGCCGACGCGCAGGGCGCCTATGAGACGCTGATGGCACTGTGGGGGGCGGTGCTCGGCCACGGCAACCTCGTCTACCACGCCGCCGGCTGGCAGGAGGGCGGGCTGACGGCGTCGTTCGAAAAACTCATCATCGATGTCGAGATGATCCAGCATATGATGGAGTTCTTGCGCCCGATCGAAGTCAATGAGGCGGAACTCGCCGTCGAGGCTTTGGGTGCGGTGCCAACCGGTGGGCATTTCTTCGGCGAGCCGCACACGCTGGAGCGCTACGCCACTGCCTTCTACCAGCCGATGCTGTCCAACTGGCAGAATTACGAAGCCTGGCAGGAAGCCGGCGGCCTCGACGCCACGGCACGCGCAACGCGGCTGTGGAAGAAAGCGCTGGAGGACTATGTCGAGCCGGTGATGGATATCGCCGTGCGCGAGGCGCTAGAGGCTTACATGGCCAGGCGCAAGGAAGCGATCGGGCAGGGCGAGCCGTGATCGTTCCCAGCTTGAATCCATTCACCCATTCAACTCACTGATATCAGAGAAAAAATCCATGAAATCGCATGCAAAGGTCGTGGTCATTGGCGGTGGCGTCGTCGGATGCTCCGTGTTGTTCCATCTCGCCCGCCACGGCTGGACCGATGTTGTCCTGCTCGAGCGCGACGAGCTGACCTCAGGCTCGACCTGGCACGCGGCCGGGGGCATGCACACCATCAATGGCGACCCCAACGTCGCCAAGCTGCAGAAATACACGATCAATCTCTACAAGGAGATCGAGGAGCTTTCCGGCCAGGCGACCGGCGTGCATCTGACCGGTGGCGTGCTTCTGGCAGCGACCGAGGCGCGGCTCGACTGGCTGCGCGGCGTCGTCGCCAAGGGCCGCTATCTCGGCATCGAGCTCGAGGAGATCTCGCCCAACGAAGCGGCCGAACTGATGCCGCTGCTCGATCCCAAGCAGTTCGTCGGCGCGGTCAGGAACAAAGAGGACGGCCATCTCGATCCCTCCGGCGTCACCCACGCCTATGCCAAGGCCGCGCGGAAACTTGGGGCGGAAGTGGAGCGTTTCACCAAGGTCGAGGACATCGTGCGGCGCCCTGACGGACTGTGGCGGGTCATCACCAACAAGGGCGAGGTGGTGGCCGAGCATGTCGTCAACGCCGGCGGCCTGTGGGCGCGCGAGGTCGGCCGCATGGTCGGCCTCGAACTGCCGGTGCTGGCCATGGAGCACATGTACCTGATCACCGAGGATATGCCGGAGGTCGCCGCCTGGAACGCCAAGACCGGCACCGAGATCATCCACGCGGTCGACTTCGACGGCGAGCTTTACCTGCGCCAGGAGCGCGGCGGCATGCTGATGGGCACTTACGAAAAGGCCAACAAGCCATGGTCCGAATACCAGACGCCATGGAATTTCGGCCATGAATTGCTGGCGCCCGACATCGACCGCATCGCGCCGTCGCTTGAGGTCGGCTTCCGCCATTTCCCGGCCTTCCAGAACACGGGCATCAAGCAGATCATCAACGGGCCTTTCACCTTCGCGCCCGACGGCAACCCATTGGTCGGGCCGGTGCGCGGGCTGCCGGGCTTCTGGGTCGCCTGCGGTGTCATGGCCGGGTTTTCGCAAGGCGGCGGCGTCGGCCTCGCTTTGTCGAACTGGATGATCGAGGGCGATCCCGGCGCCGACATCTGGGCGATGGATGTCGCGCGCTACGGCGACTGGGCGACGATGGCCTATACCAACGCCAAGGTGCGCGAGAATTATTCCAGGCGCTTTTCGATCCGCTTCCCCAATGAGGAGCTGCCCGCCGGGCGGCCGCTGAAGACGACGCCGGTCTACGACCTGCTGTCGGCCAAGGGTGCGCAATGGGGCGTTGCCTATGGGCTGGAAGTGCCGCTGTGGTACGCGCCGGAAGGCGTCAAGGACGAATTCTCCTGGCGCCGCTCGAGCGATTTCACGCAGGTCGCCAAGGAGGTCGCCACAGTTCGCGACGGTGTCGGCCTGTCGGAGATTTCGAGCTTCGCCAAATACAAGGTGACGGGTGAGGGAGCGGCCGCCTGGCTCGACCGGATGCTTGCCTGCAAACTGCCCAAGCCCGGCCGCATGACGCTGGCGCCGATGCTGAAGGAAGACGGCAGACTGATCGGCGATTTCACCCTCGCCAATCTCGGAAGTGAGGGCTGGTTCCTCGCCGGCTCCGGCATCGCCGAGCAATACCATATGCGCTGGTTCGAGAAGCACCTGCCTGACGATGGATCGGTCCGCATCGAGTCGCTGGGCGCGAAGCTCACCGGTCTGTCGATCGCCGGCCCGAAGGCGCGGGATGTGCTGGCAAAGGCGACGCGCTCGGATGTCTCCAACGCGGCCTTTTCCTTCATGGCCATTGGCCGGATGGATATCGGCATGGCGCCGTGCCTGGTCGGCCGTGTGAGCTATACCGGCGATCTCGGCTACGAGATCTGGGTGGCGCCGGAATACCAGCGCGTCGCCTATCAAGCGCTGATGGCGGCGGGCGGGGAATTCGGCATCGGCCTGTTCGGCTCGCGCGCGCTCAATGCGCTGCGGCTGGACAAGAATTACGGCTCATGGGGGCGCGAGTACCGGCCGATCTACGGGCCGCTGGAAGCGGGGCTCGACCGCTTCGTTGCTTACGGCAAGGACGCCGATTTCATAGGCAAGGCCGCGGCGCTGGCCGAGCGCAGGCAGGGCGGCAAATTGCGCCTGCGCGCTTTTATCG
>NZ_RZRR01000494.1:0-4166 GCF_003998555.1 Mesorhizobium sp. M7A.F.Ca.CA.002.09.1.1
GTAACGAGCGCTGCCGCGATCTGGCCGGTGAAGATGGCGAGCGGGAAATTCCACGGCGAAATGCAGACGATGGCGCCGCGCGCTTGCGTGCCCACCTCGGCATTGGCCGCCTCGGTGGCGTAGTAGCGCAGGAAGTCGACCGCTTCGCGCACCTCGGCGACGCCGTCGGCCAGCGATTTGCCGGCCTCGCGGGTGGCGAGTGCAAAGAACTCGACGGCATTGGCCTCATAGAGATCGGCGGCCCGGTTGAGGATGGCGGCGCGCTCGGCGACGGGACGCTTCGCCCAGGCCGGTTGCGCTTCCACCGCGAAGCGCACGGCGGTCGCGACTTGCTTGGCAGCTGCTTCGCTGACCGTGCCGACCACTTCGGAAGGCTTTGCCGGGTTGACGATCGGACGCTGCTTGCCATAGCCGGCGGCCCGCGTAATCGGCTTGGCATGCCAGCGATCCGGCCCGGCGAAGGCCGCCCTGGCCTTGTCGATCGCCGCCAGCGTCACCGTGTCGGTGATGTCGAATCCTTTCGAATTGCGACGCCCGGCTCCAAAAATCTGGGAAGGCCGGGCAATCGCCGGATTGGCTGCCGGACCCTGGCTTTCGACCGTCTCGAGCGGATCGCGCGCAATGTCCTCCGGCTCGACATCCTCATCGGTCAGCTGGTGCACGAAGGAGGAGTTGGCGCCGTTCTCCAGCAGCCGGCGCACCAGATAGGCCAGCAGATCGGAATGCGCTCCGACCGGTGCATAGATACGGCAGCGCGTGCCTTCGGACCGTCGCACCGTCTCGTGCAGCGCCTCGCCCATGCCGTGCAGGCGCTGGAACTCGAAGGAATCGCGGTTATTATCAGCCATCGACAGGATGGCGGCGACGGTGTGGGCATTGTGGGTGGCGTACTGCGGGTAGATGCGGTCGGTCATGCCAAGCAGCTTCTTGGCGCAAGCCATGTAGGAGACGTCGGTGTTGGCCTTGCGGGTGAAGACGGGATAGCCGGTGAGTCCCAACGTCTGCCCCCGCTTGATCTCGGTGTCCCAATAGGCGCCCTTGACCAGCCGAACCATGATGTTGCGGTCGTATTTCTTGGCCAGCGCATAGAGCCAGTCGATGGCGAAGGCCGCGCGTGGCCCATACGCCTGCACCACCACGCCAAACCCGTTCCAGCCGGCAAGTTCCGGCTCGGCCAGCACCCGCTCGATGACGTCGAGCGATAGATCGAGGCGGTCGGCCTCCTCGGCATCGATGTTGAGACCCATGCGCGAATGGCGCGCGGCCAGCGCCAGCGACAAAAGCCGCTCGGCCATCACAGGCAGCATCTCGTCCTTCTGCGCCACCTCGTAACGCGGATGCAGCGCCGAAAGCTTGACCGAGATGCCGTGGTTCTGCCTGATGTCAGGACCGTTGGAGCCGGAATCGAGCGACGAAATCGCGTCAGCATAGGCCTTGTGATAGCGCAAGGCGTCGGCCTCGGTGCGGGCCGCCTCGCCCAGCATGTCGAAAGAATAGAGATAACCCTTCTGGGTCATCGGCCGGCCGCGCTTGACGGCTTCAGTGATGGTGCGGCCGAGCACGAACTGCTCGCCCATCTCGCGCATGGCGGCGGCCACCGCCTTGCGGATGACCGGCTCGCCCAGCCGCCGCACCATAGAACGCAGCGTGCCCTCGATGCCGCCCTCGCCTTCGTCGAGGACGCGGCCGGTCAGCATCAGCGCCCAGGTCGAGGCGTTGACGAAGATGGAGCTCGAACCGCCCGAATGCGCCGACCAGTCGTGCGGCGCGATCTTGTCGGCGATGAGGTCGTCCATCGTCTCGGTATCGGGCACGCGCAGCAGTGCCTCGGCCAGGCACATCAGCGCCACGCCTTCCTTGGTGGAGAGACCGTACGCGGAGAGGAAGACTTCCATCAGCCTTGGATCCGACGAGCCGCGCACCGCGCGCACCAGATCGGCGGCGCGAGCCGAGATCGCCTTGCGGTCTTTCCCGGAGAGCCCCGTCGCCTCGGCAAGCCGCTTCACGGCCTCGTCTTCGTCGGGCAGGTAGTTGGCGCGGATCTGCTGGCGGATGGCATCGAGCGCTGGCATGGCGGTCCCGTGGATCGAGCAAAGGGGATCGGGCCGGCGGTCACCGGACCGAATGGCGCAAGCTAGCACAAGTGCAAAATTTCGGCCGGTCCAAAGAAATCGACATTGCAGGTCATTCGATCTATCCTAGCGGCATATAATTGACATTTGGACTGCGATTTCGATGACAGAAGACCAATTGGACCGCATAGATCGGAATATCCTGGCCGCACTTGCAAGCGATGGCCGGCTTTCCATGTCAGAACTAGCCGCAAAGGTCGGCCTGTCGAAGACGCCGGTGCAGGCGCGGGTGAAGCGGCTTGAGAAGGACGGCTATATCAGAGGCTACCAGGCGATCGTCGACCGCGAGCGCATGGGCGAAGGCCATGTCGCATTCGTCCAGGTGAAATTGTCCGACACCAGATCCGCCGCGCTCGACGCCTTCAACCGGTCCGTACAGGCTGTGCCGGAGATCGAACAGTGCCACATGATGGCATCGAGCTTCGATTATCTGCTGAAAGTCCGCACCAGGGACATCGCCGCCTACCGCCGCGTCCTCGGCGAGCGCATCTCGGCCCTGCCCCATGTCGCCCAGACCTCGACCTTTGTGGCGATGGAGACCGTGAAGGATCGGTAGATCACTCCGAAAGCGTCTTCAAGAACGCCACCAGAGCAGCGCGTTCTCGGTCTGAAAGCTCCAACGGGTGAACCTCTGATACCCCTTCGACGCTGGGCGCGGCCTTCGCATAGTGCGCCACGACCTCGTCGAGCGACGAAAACTGCCCGGCATGCATATAGGGCGGTCGCGTTGCCGCACCGCGCAGAGACGGCGTCTTGTAGGCGCGGATGAGTTGTGGCGCATTCTTGACCATGAAGCGCAGTTCGCCGCAGGCGGCAACCTCGCCGTCCCGATAGGCGCCAAGGCAGTTGAACGGGTCGGCCTCGACTTGGTGCACGGCATCGATGCGGCCGCGATCCGGCGGCAGGCCCGCAACAGGCGGCACGCCGGTGTTGTGAAAGCTGTTGTCGGTGAAGCGCGGGCCGTTGTGACAGGTCACGCAATTGGCCTTGCCGATGAACAGTTTAAGCCCAAGGATTTCTTGTTTGGAAAAGACAGCATCGCCCTTCGGCTCGGCACCGGTGGCGAGGTCCAGCGCAAAGCGGTCGAAGCGCGCTGGCGTGGGCGCGATCGAGCGTTCGAAGGCGGCAATCGCCTTGCCGATATTGACGAAGACACCGTTGATGGCGTCGCGCTGCGCGCTGCTCATGGCATTCCAGGCTGCTTTCTCGGCATCGTTTCCAAGTGGGCTGGCATTCAACGGCATGCCGGAAAAATCGGGCAGCGGCCCAAAAATGCGCTCATAGCGCTCGCCGAAGCGCGCCTTGATGTAATGCGCGTAGGCAGCGCGGTTTCCCGCCTGCTCCAGTGGATTTTCGAGCGGCGTCAACGCTTGCGCCCACAGGCTGTCGCGACGGCCATCCCAGAAGAACCAGGGATCGTGCGCCACGCCGGCCAGCGGCATGGTGCGCCGGTTGGTGTGGCCGACGCCGACCGCCTGCGGCAGGTCGTCCTGGAACTGGCGGTCGATCTTGTGGCAGGTCGAACAGGATACCGACCCGTCACCGCTCATGCCCTGATCGAAGAACAGCGTCGAGCCGAGTGCGGCGGCGGCCGGCACGTCGGCAAAACGATTGGTGGTGTCGGCCTTGAGCGCCGGCAGCGACGACAGCGCCAGCGAAGCGATAGTCTTCTTTTCTGCGTCGGAAAAATCAGGCTTGCCGCAGCCCACGAGGACGACGGCGACCATCAGCGCCAGAAAGCGGAAAAGGCGCTTCATCGATCGCTCACAGCACCACGTTGAACAGTACGGTATCGGAGCCGGCGCCGGATGAGATGGCGAAACGAAGTTGCCACCAGCCGCTCATGGTGAATTTCAGCCCCTCGATGCGGTAACGGCCTTCGCCCAGGTAATCGGTGACCTGCGGGCTGGTCGGCAGGCCGTGATTGTGTTGCGGCATGCCGCCGGAGATGGCGATCGCGGCGCGCTCCACCGAAGCCCCTGTCTTTGTCTTCAGGGTCAGCAGCCAGGATTCCAGTTCGCCCTGCCGCACCAC
>NZ_RZRR01000495.1:0-4157 GCF_003998555.1 Mesorhizobium sp. M7A.F.Ca.CA.002.09.1.1
GCCGAGATCCTTCCAACACCCCTCATCCGACCGAGCTTCGCTCGGCCACCTTCTCCCACAAGGGGAGAAGGTCTAGCGCTTTACCTTCTCCCCTTGTGGGAGAAGGTGGATTGGCGCGTAGCGCCAAGACGGATGAGGGGTGGCTTTGCCGGACCCCATCCAATTAGCCGTGTGCCACGAACCAGCCGTCGAGCCGCGCTTCCAGCGCTTCGACGATCGCCTCGTCGTCCAGTTCCTCGATCACCTCGGCGACGAAGGCCTTCACGAGCAGCCCCCGCGCGCTTTTCTCGTCGACGCCGCGCGCCATCAGGTAGAACAGATGATCGTGGTCGATCTCGGTGACCGTCGCGCCATGGCCGCAAATCACGTCGTCGGCGAAGATTTCAAGCTCCGGCTTGGTCGAGAACTCGCCGTCGTCCGACAGCAACAGCGTGTTGCATGCCATCTTGGCGTTGGTCTTCTGCGCATATTGATGGACGTTGATGCGGCCCTGAAACACGCCGCGCGCCTTGCCCGTCACCACGTTGCGGATGATCTCCGTCGAGGTCGTGTGCGGCACGGCGTGGTCGAGAACCATGGTCACGTCGGTATGGGTGTCGCCGGCCAAGAGGTTGATGCCGCGCAGCTTGAAATCGGCGCCTTCGCCAGTCGTCCTGACCATGATCTCCTGGCGCACGAGCTTGCCGCCGGCGTTCATGACGAACAACGTCAGCTTGGCATTCTTGCCGATATGGGCCTTGAACTGGGCCAGATGCGTCGCCGTTTCCGGCTGTTCCTGGACAATCAGCCACGTCACCTCGGCGCCTTCGCCGAGCACGAGCTGGCTGACCGAGCTGCCCAGGGCAGCGCCGTCACCTGTCTGCCGTTCGACGATGACGGCCTTGGCGCCGGCGCCGACACGCACTGGCAGGCGCACATGGGTCTGGCCGCCGGCCTGCAGGTTCTGCAGCTCGACCGGCTTTTCGAGTTCCACGCCATCGGCGATGTCGACAAAATATCCGTCGGCGACGAAAGCCGTGTTCAGCGCGCCGATGGCGTCGTCGCTGCCATAGGGGTCGAGCCCAGGTGCTGCGCTGCCGTCGACCAGCTTTTCCGACAGGCGCTGGAAAGAGACGCCTTCAAGAACCGGCACTTTGGCGTCGGACTTGCCGTTCAGGATCGACACCACAGTGGAACCGTCAACGATCGGCGCAATGGCCTTGGCCATGGCGGCAGGGTCGAAGTCCGGCACGGTATTCAGCAACCGGCGCAAGTCGGTATAGTGCCAGGATTCGACGCGCCGCGTCGGCAGGCCGTGCTTGATCGTCTCGATGGCGTCGTCGCGCTTCAGCATCACCGCGCCGTCGCCCGGCAGCAGCGACAGCCGGTCGCCGAACGCGTCGATCAACGCTGTCTCGGCCGGTGTCCGCTGCGGTTGTGCGTGCATGTTCATCGGTATTACCTCTGGCATCTCACGCTGCTTCGCCGATCACGCCGGCATAGCCATTGGCTTCCAGGTCGAGCGCCAGCGACTTGTCGCCTGACTTGATGACCTGCCCCTTGTAGAGCACATGCACGGTGTCGGGCACGATGTGCTCAAGCAGGCGCTGGTAGTGGGTGATGACCAGGAACGCCCGGTCCGGCGCGCGCAGCGCGTTGACGCCGTCGGAAACGATCTTCAGCGCATCGATGTCGAGGCCGGAATCGGTCTCGTCGAGCACGCACAATTTCGGCTCCAGCAATTTCATCTGCAGGATCTCCGCCCGCTTCTTCTCGCCGCCGGAAAAGCCGACATTAAGCGGCCGCTTCAGCATCGCCATCTCCATGCTGAGCGAGGCGGCGGCTTCCTTCACGCGCTTCAAAAATTCCGGGATCTTCAGCGGCTCCTCGCCGCGCGCCTTGCGCTGCTCGTTCATCGCCACTTTCAGGAATTCCATGGTGGCGACGCCCGGTATCTCCATCGGATACTGGAAGGCGAGGAAGATGCCTGACGTGGCGCGCTCGGCCGGATCCATTTCGAGGATCGACTGGCCGTTGTAGAGGATGTCGCCCTCGGTCACCTCATAGTCCTCGCGACCGGCGAGGATGTAGGACAGCGTCGATTTGCCCGAGCCGTTCGGCCCCATGATCGCGGCAACCTCGCCGGCTTTCACCGTCAGGTTCAGACCGCGGATGATTTCGGTGCCGTCATCGACGATGCGGGCGTGCAGGTTTCTGATTTCAAGCATTTTTTCGTTTCCTGAATATCTGTCCGGTCAGCCGACCGAGCCCTCAAGCGAGATACCGATCAGCTTCTGCGCCTCGACAGCGAATTCCATCGGCAGTTGCTGGATGACGTCCTTGACGAAGCCGTTGACGATCAGCGCGATCGCCTCCTCTTCAGGGATACCGCGCTGCATGACGTAGAATTTCTGGTCCTCGGAAATCTTCGACGTGGTCGCTTCGTGCTCGAACTGCGCCGTCGAATTCTTGGCTTCCATGTAGGGCACGGTGTGCGCGCCGCACTGGTCGCCGATCAGCAGGGAATCGCAGTTGGTGAAGTTGCGGGCGTTGGTCGCCTTGCGGTGCGCCGAGACCTGGCCGCGATAGGTGTTCTGCGAGAAGCCGGCGGCGATGCCTTTGGAGATGATGCGGCTCGACGTGTTCTTGCCGAGGTGGATCATCTTGGTGCCGCTGTCGACCTGCTGATAACCGTTCGAGACAGCGATCGAACAGAACTCGCCCGAGGAATCGTCGCCGCGCAGGATGCAGCTCGGATATTTCCAGGTGATCGCCGAGCCGGTCTCGACCTGCGTCCACGAGATCTTCGAGCGATCGCCACGGCAGTCGCCGCGCTTGGTGACGAAATTGTAGATGCCACCCTTGCCCTCGGCGTCTCCGGGATACCAGTTCTGCACCGTCGAATATTTGATCTCGGCATCGTCGAGCGCCACCAGTTCGACGACGGCGGCATGCAGCTGGTTCTCATCGCGCTGCGGCGCCGTGCAGCCTTCGAGATAGGAGACGTAAGCCCCCTCCTCGGCGATGATCAGCGTGCGCTCGAACTGGCCGGTGTTCTTCTCGTTCATGCGGAAATAGGTCGACAGCTCCATCGGGCAGCGCACGCCCTTGGGCACGAAGACGAACGAGCCGTCGGTGAACACGGCCGAATTCAGCGTGGCGTAATAATTGTCGGAGGTCGGCACAACCGAGCCGAGATACTTCTTCACCAGTTCGGGATGCTCGCGGATGGCTTCCGAGATCGAGCAGAAGATGACGCCGGCCTGCGCCAGCTCCTTCTTGAAGGTGGTGACGACGGAAACGGAATCGAACACGGCGTCGACGGCGACGCGGCCCGATTTGTAGACATTGTCGCTGACTTCCTCGAGTTCCGAGGCGTCGGTCTTCTGCACGCCGGCGAGGATTTCCTGCTCGCGCAGCGGAATACCGAGCTTCTCGTAGACCTTCAAGAGTTCGGGATCGACATCGCTGAGCGAGGTCGGGCCGGGCGTGCTCTTGGGCGCCGCGTAGAAGTAGATGTCCTGGAAATCGATCTTGGGATAGTGGACGCGCGCCCAGGTCGGCTCGTCAAGCGTCAGCCAACGGCGATAGGCTTCCAGACGCCATTCCAGCATCCAGGACGGTTCGTCCTTCTTGGCCGAAATGAAACGGATAATGTCTTCGCTGAGGCCTTTGGGGGCCTTATCCATCGCGATTTCGGTCTGGAATCCATATTTATATTGGTCGACGTCGATCTTTCGGACCCGATCGATCGTGTCCTGCACAGCAGGCATATGCGTTCTCCATCCACGCCGGGGTCAAGGCCCGACAGTTTTCAAACTATGGCACCGCCAAAACGAACCCCAAAAAGGCGCTTGCGGCAGCGTAAGTTTCATATAGTGCGCTTCGACCGGAAATTCACCCGGCCAGCATGAAACGCACGGCTCTACCAGGCCGAATGGCCCAAATCATTTTCGTCAAGCATCGGATTTTCCCGAAAATCGCTACGCGCTTTTCGGTCCGATGCCCCAACCGCTCACGCGGCTTTTTCTCTATCCGCCCGACGCGCGGCGATTCCCGTCAGCGCAACGCGAAACAACTCGATGTCTTCCGCGCCCGTCGCCGGACCGATCGACACGCGCAAGGCGCCAAGGCTGTCACCGTATCCCATGGCTTTCAGCACATGGCTCGGTCCGACC
>NZ_RZRR01000496.1:0-4148 GCF_003998555.1 Mesorhizobium sp. M7A.F.Ca.CA.002.09.1.1
GGTGACGCCGGGGATTTCGCGCAATTCGTCCGAAACGCCGAGCGCCTTGCGCTTGTCGTCGTGCTCGGCCTCGATCTTCTCCAGATATTCGCGGGCGCGGGTCTGGATCTCCGAAGCGGTGTCCTCGTCGAAACCATCGATAGAGGCGATCTCGCCGGAATCGACATAAGCGACTTCCTCAACGCTGGTGAAGCCTTCGGAGGCCAGCACCTGGCCGACCATCTCGTCGACGTCGAGGGCTTCCATGAACAGCGACGAACGCTCGACGAATTCCTTCTGGCGGCGCTCGGATTCTTCGGCTTCGGTCAGGATATCGATATCCCAGCCGGTCAGCTGCGAAGCCAGACGCACGTTCTGGCCGCGGCGACCGATGGCCAGCGACAGCTGGTCGTCGGGAACCACGACTTCGATGCGTTCGGCATCCTCGTCGAGCACGACCTTGGCGACTTCCGCCGGCTGCAGCGCATTGACGATGAAGGACGCCGCAGAAGGCGACCACGGAATGATGTCGATCTTCTCACCCTGCAATTCGCCGACGACCGCCTGGACGCGGCTGCCGCGCATGCCGACGCAGGCGCCGACCGGATCGATCGATGAGTCCCGCGAGATGACGGCGATCTTGGCGCGCGAACCTGGGTCGCGGGCGACCGACTTGATCTCGATGATGCCGTCATAGATTTCCGGCACTTCCATGGTGAACAGCTTGGCCATGAACTGCGGATGGGTGCGCGACAGGAAAATCTGCGGGCCGCGCTGCTCGCGGCGCACATCGTAGACATAGGCGCGGACGCGGTCGCCATATTTGTAGTTCTCGCGCGGGATCAGCTCATCGCGACGGATGATCGCTTCGCCGCGGCCGAGATCGACGATGACATTGCCGTATTCGACGCGCTTGACGGTACCGTTGACGATCTCGCCGATGCGGTCCTTGTACTCGTCATACTGGCGGTCGCGTTCGGCCTCGCGGACCTTCTGGACGATGACCTGCTTGGCCGACTGGGCGGCGATGCGGCCGAAATCCATGGGCGGCAGCTGTTCGGCAATGAAGTCGCCGAGCTGGGCGTCGGGATTGCGCTCGCGAGCCGAGGAAATGGCGATCTGCGTGGCGTAGTCATCGACCTTCTCGACCACTTCCATCAGCCGCTGCAGCTTCATCTCACCGGTGTTCGGGTTGATGTCGGCGCGGATGTTGGTCTCCTGACCGTAACGCGAGCGCGCCGCCTTCTGGATCGCATCGGCCATGGCGGCGATGACGATCGACTTGTCGATCGACTTTTCACGCGCGACCGCGTCGGCGATCTGCAGCAATTCAAGTCTGTTGGCGCTTACAACCATCGTTTTTCTCCCGAGCTTGTTTGCCGGACCTTTGCGCCCGGCAGCTCAATCATAGTTCCTGTTCGTGTTCTTCCGTGGCGTCCGCTTCCGCACCCGACTCGTCGTCGTCCGGTTCGCCACGGCGCTTCTTGGCTTCCTTGCGCGCCCTGTTGTCCTTCGACAGGGCATCGCGGATGAGATCGTCGGTCAGGATCAGGCGCACATCGGCAATCGCGTCATAGGGGACGCGCACCGTCGGCTCCTCGCCATAGGCTGCCTTGTCGCGCTCGATCAGCACATCGTCTTCGCCGGCTTCGGCGATCTTGCCCTTGAAGCGCTTGCGGTCGGCGACGACGATCGATGTTTCCATTTTCACCAGATGACCCGTCCAGGTCGTGAAATCCGATTTGCGGACCAGCGGCCGGTCGATGCCGGGCGACGAGACTTCAAGATGGTAGGCCTTTTCGATCGGATCATCGACATCGAGCGCCGGCGACACCGCGCGGCTGACCTCTTCGCAATCCTCGACGGTCATGGTGCCGTCCTCGCGTTCGGCCATGATCTGCAGCGTCAGCCCGTTCTGGCCCGACAGATGCACCCGCACGAGGCGGAAGCCGATGCCGCGCAGAACCGGCTGGACGATCAGCGCGATGCGCGCATCGATGCCGCTTTCGCGGATGATGCGATCGTCGCCCTCGCTTGCCGTTGCAGTCATTGAAGCCCTGTCGTTCTCTACCAAGTTATCGGCAGGTAATAAAAAAGAGCGGGACCGGGTGGACCCACTCTTCGTCATACCGACCAAGAATTTGAGGCTGATATAGACGATCGCGGCCTGTGTTTCAAGCCCGCTATGCTGGTCGGGCAACGCTGCCATCGAGGTGGCCCCCGCCAGCGTTGCATGGAGCGCATGGCGCCCATGCGGCGGCCCCAATGGGATTGGCGCTGAAACGCACCTACTTACGCTGCGCTGCACAAAGGTGGCCGTGCGTCACACGTGCGCGAAAGGACATGATCATGAGCAATCGCAAGATATTTTCTGCAATAGGCGACTTCTTCACCGTATTCGGCAGCGCCGTGGCCGCTTCACGGGCCGTAGAAGCCGGTCGCAGGCCGCGCGCCGACGACCTGCGCAACCTCGGCGTCGAGCCTGCCGCCTTCGATCGCATCGGCCGCCGATTCTAGCTTTGACGCAATTCCGGACGGAAAACCGTTTCACACTTTTCCTGGAATTGCTCTAAGACCGCGAGCCTATTTCCGAATGAAGGTAAGATAGGCCGGCCGCCGGCCCTCACGAATGGCCTTGGCCTCGTAACGGGTGCCCGGCCAACCATCATAGGGCCGGTGCCAGTCCGCCGCCTCGCAAGCCTGCCATGCGAACGCGCCATGCGCGCGGCAATGCAGCAAGGTCCAGTTGACATAAGTGTCGATGTCGGAGGCGAAGCGGAATTTTGAACCAGGCTTCAGCACGCGCGCGAACCGCTCGAGATTGACCGGGCTTACGAAACGTCGCTTCCAGTGTTTCTTCTTCGGCCAGGGGTCGGGATAGAGCAGATCGAGGCCGCCGAGCGAGGCCTGCGGCAGCCAGTCGAGCAGCCTTGTGGCGTCGTCGTCATAAACCCGCAGATTGGCGAGCGGTTTCTCGCGCACCGCCATCATCATCTTGGCCATGCCGTTGACGAAGGGCTCGACGCCGATAAAGCCGATCGAAGGCGCCTCGGTCGCGCGGTGCAGGAGATGTTCGCCACCGCCGAAGCCAATCTCGAGGCGAACCGCGCTGACATCGGTCTGAAACAGAGTTTGCAGATCGGCCGGCGGCTCGGCCGCCAGATCGAGCCGATATACACCGAAGCCGCTTTCCAGCGCGGCCGCCTGTTGCGGACGCATGGTCTTGCCGCGCCGGCGACCGAAAAAGGCTTCGGTCGCGCGGCTTGGTCTGTCCTTCGGATCCATGGCGGGACTTCGCGGCGCCGCTGTCAGGCGGCGACCGCGTCCTTGAGCGCCTTGGCGAGATCGGTCTTTTCCCAGGAGAAAGACCCATCACGGCCGGCCTTGCGGCCGAAATGGCCGTAGGACGACGTCTTGGCGTAGATCGGTTTGTTGAGATCGAGGTGACGGCGGATGCCCGACGGCGACAGATCCATCACCGTGCGCAGCGCGTCCTCGAGCTTTGCCTCGTCGACCTTGCCGGTACCATGCAAGTCGACATAGACCGACAGCGGCTGGGCGACGCCGATGGCGTAGGAAAGCTGGATGGTGCAGCGGTCGGCGAGTTTCGCCGCCACCACGTTCTTGGCCAGGTAGCGCGCCGCATAGGCTGCCGAACGATCCACCTTGGTGGTGTCCTTGCCGGAGAAAGCGCCGCCGCCATGGGGTGCGGCACCACCGTAGGTGTCGACGATGATCTTGCGGCCGGTCAGGCCGGCGTCGCCGTCCGGCCCGCCGATGACGAACTTGCCGGTCGGATTGATGTACCACATGCAATCGTCGGCGATCTTGAGGTCGCCCAGCGCCTCGCGGATATAGGGTTCGACGACCTTGCGGACCTTCTTTGAATCCCAGCTCGCATCGAGATGCTGCGTGGACAGCACGATCTGCGTCGCCTCGGCGGCCTTGCCATCGA
Organism: Mesorhizobium sp. M7A.F.Ca.CA.002.09.1.1; assembly: GCF_003998555.1. Lineage (NCBI taxonomy): Bacteria > Pseudomonadati > Pseudomonadota > Alphaproteobacteria > Hyphomicrobiales > Phyllobacteriaceae > Mesorhizobium > Mesorhizobium sp. M7A.F.Ca.CA.002.09.1.1. The sequence goes on from NZ_RZRR01000496.1 coordinate 3,935, forward strand.
CATAGCGAACGGTGACCTGGCTCTTGGCATCCGGCCCGAGCCTGCCGGCTTCACCGCTGCCTTCGTGACGGGCAGCAGCCAGCAGTTCGAGGATCTTGTGGCTGTAGTAGATCGGCGCCGGCATCAAATCCGGCGTCTCGCGGCAGGCATAACCGAACATGATGCCCTGGTCGCCGGCACCCTCTTCGCCCTGACGGTCGGCAGCGTTGTCGAC
>NZ_RZRR01000497.1:0-4143 GCF_003998555.1 Mesorhizobium sp. M7A.F.Ca.CA.002.09.1.1
GGCTATTGGCTGGCCCTGCTGATCATTGCGGCCATGGTGATCGCCTCCTTCATCCTGCTGCAGCAGATGATGGCCACCCAACAGCACAATCACACCTTGCTCGACATCGTCAGCACACAAAAGACGCTGTCGCAGCGCATCGTCTTCCTTGCCAGTGCAACGGGTGCCGGTTCACGCGACAAGCAACCGGCGCTGGTCAGCGCGCTCAAGCAGGCAACGGCGGAGTTCGAGACCAACTACGACCTGCTGCTCGATCAGACAGGAGCCGATCCGCAATCGCCGGCCAAGCTCGACCCGAAGTCGATCGAAAGCGTCCTCTTCGCCAAGCCCTTCCACCTCGACTATTTCTCCGTCGGGCTGATCGCCAATGGCGACCGCCTGATCTCGGCCTATGAATCGCAATTCAACGGCAATGGCGGCTACAAGGGCGGCGGCGAACGCGTCAATCTCGACGCCTCAGTCGCCAATGCGACCTTGTCGGGTTATGCCGCGCTCGGCCAGCGCATCACTGCCGACGCCGACGACCGCTCCGAGAAGCTGCTCGCTCTCCATCGCACGCTGTTCTACGCCACAATCGGCGTCATCATACTGGTGGCGCTCTTCATCTTCAGGCCGATGTCGAACGCCATCCTGCGCAAGACGCATGAACTGATCGACGCGCGCAATTCCATGGCCTTCATCGCGGTTCATGACGGCCTCACCGGCCTGCACAACCGCACGTTCCTGACCGATCATTTCGACACGCTGATCAAGGGCACGCACCGGCGTCGCGAACGCCTTGCCGTCGTCCAGCTCGATCTCGATCGGTTCAAGCAGATCAACGATACGCTCGGCCACGCCGCCGGCGACTATGTGCTGGTCGTCACGGCACAGCGCATGCGCGATTCCTGCCGGGCGTCGGATCTGTGCGTGCGCCTGGGCGGCGACGAGTTCGTCATGATCCTCGGCGGCGCCGGCGGCACCGAAGACATCAACATGCTGGCGCGGCGCATCTTGGCGCACATCAACGAGCCGATCGTCTTCCAGGGCACGACCATTCTCCCAGGCGCCAGCGCCGGCATCGCGGTCTATCCGATCGACGCCGACAATGCTGGGGATTTGCTGGTCCATGCCGACCTGGCGCTTTATTCCGCCAAGAAGCTTGGCGGTGGCAACTTCTCCTTCTTCTCCGAGGAACTGCGCCGCGAACTCGATTATCGCAAGCAGCTCGAGCACGACATCAAGGTCGCCATCGCGGAGCGGGCGTTCCAGGTCTATTTCCAGCCGCAGGTCTCGCTGACCAACGGCACGATCAGCGGCATAGAGGCGCTGGTGCGCTGGAACCATGCGGAGCGCGGCATGATCCCGCCCGGCGAATTCATCCCGGTCGCCGAGAAATGCGGCTTCATGCCCGAGATCGGCCGAATCGTCATCACCAAGGCGATCAACGAGGCGGCCGAATGGAATCGCGCCGGCATTGCCTTCGGACGGCTTGCCGTCAATGTTTCCGGCACCGAGCTGCGCGAGCACGATTTCGATGCGTTCTTGTTCGAGACGCTGGAAAAGGCTGGGCTGCCGCCGCAAAAACTGTCGCTGGAAATCGTCGAATCCGTCATCCTCGACGACGAAAAGACAGGCATCGCCGCCAAGCTGCGCCACATCAGGGCAGCCGGCGTCCATCTCGAACTCGATGATTTCGGCACCGGCTATGCTTCGCTCAGCCATGTCAACCCGAACGAGATCGACCGGCTGAAGATCGATCGCCGCTTCGTTCAGAACATCCATGAGAATGGCGACAACTCGAAGATCGTGCGCGCCATCACCGAGCTGGCGCGTGGCCTCGGCATCTCGATCGTCGCGGAGGGTGCCGAAACCGAGGCCGAGCTCGATTCGCTGATGGCGATCGGCTGTGACCAGGTGCAGGGCTACTCCATCGCCTTCCCGATGCCGCACGACAAGGCGCTGGAATGGCTGACCGCTCGCATGCCGAAGAAGGCCAAGCTGACGGTGCTGCAAGGAAGCCTGGCATAGGTACGGCCGGGCTGCCTTGACAACCGCGTGTGAAGATGGCCGCCTTGTCGTGATCGCAACAGGGATATCGGGGCTGATGACACCGTTTCGGTTTGCCCTTGCGGCACTGCTGATCTTTGCGGCCCCCGCCCAGGGCGCCGATCGCACCATCTATCTTACCTTCGACGATGGGCCGCTGAACGGCACAAGCAACATCCTCGACGTGCTGGAGGCCGAGCAGGTTCCTGCAACCCTATTCATGGTCGGCATGCACGCACAGGCGAGCGCTGCCAACAGAGCGCTCGTCCAGCGCGCCAAGCAGCTTCCTCTGGTGACGCTCGGCAACCACAGCTACAGCCATGCCTACAATCACTACCGGCATTTCTACGGCGACACCGAGGGTGTCGTCGCCGACATGGTACGGGCAAACGCGGTGCTCGGCTTGAAGCCCGTGGTGCATGCAAGGCTGCCGGGGCGCGACGTGTTCAGGCTGCCCTCCATGTCGAAGAACGACACTTCGCTTGGCCTCGCCCAGGAGGGGCATGAAGAGCCCGACTACGAATTTGTCGCGGCCTCAGGCTTCTATCTCTACGGCTGGGACCATGAATGGGTGCACAAGGACAACGGCGAGCCGGTGCAGAGCGTCGACCATCTGGTCAGCGAGATCGATCATCTGTTCGGCTATGGCCGCTTCGTCAAGCCCGGCAAGCTGATCCTGCTGATGCATGACGAGATGTTTCAGGACGGCTTCGACGGCAAGACGAAGCTGACCAATTTGATCGCCGCGCTGAAGCTGCGCCGTTACGCCTTTGGGGCAATCCAGGGCTACGACGACTGAACCGGTGAGGACGGCGAGTTCTTCAGCGGATGTGCATCGGTACCCGATGCTGTCGCATGGCCGGCAAGGCGTCAAAGCACCTCGATCGACTCCCCGCGCAGCTTGTGCCGACGCAATTTGATGTATGTGCGCAAATTAGGCGTCATCTGAAAGCCCACCAGCTTCGTCTCCTGGAGGGGAGCAGCCCACGCCATCGTCTCGTAGCGGGCGCCGTAACCTTCGATGGTGGCGGCAAGATTTTCGCGGCCCAGATTCCTGGCCAGAGTGGCGCAGGCAGCAACCCTCGAACGAATCGACTGGCCGTATTTGGGCGCAAACGCCAGTCCGCCGTCCGCCAGGTCATCGACCTCATGGGCAAGCGCCAGGAACAGAATGTCCTCGTCGCCGGTCGGCACACCTTTGTCCACAATGCGCTCGGGATCTCCCGTGTCGAATTTCAGTCCGACCACGCGAGCGACAAGACCCTCGACGCGAGGACCAATTTTTTGCTCCAGCCACTTGCGATGAGCATCGGTTCGCCTGCTGGATTTGCCGTCCGGATACTGGCCTCCGTCATAGGCGGCGTGAAACATAGCGGCGAGGACAAGATCGACGCTTTGGTCGAAATGCGCGACCGACGACGCAGCTCCCACCGCATGGCAGATGAAAGGCCGTCCCGTCTTGCGATAACGGCCGTTGAACATCGCGCAACACACACGATACGCCTTCTGCACCCTGGCGATATCGGCAAGCGGATATCCAGCCTCGTATAGCTGGATGTAAAGCGCCGTGTTGGTCTGGCGCGGAACGAACAGATCTTCTTTGGTCAACTTGTCCCCCCGAACGTTGTTAGGTTTTCCGGCGACTTCTCGCTCCCGAAGCCAGCGGCTTCGGTATTCTTGCACAGATTTTACAGAAGAGTTGAGCCTGACCTCTTCCCACCAGGATCAGCCGGACAATGGAACGTTACAAATGTGATGAGGGAAGTCCAGTCCAAGGAAATTCTTGGTCCGCAGGGTTCTATCCCCCGACATTGCCCCGCAACACAGCCAGCACCTGCGCGAACTCCGCCAGACGCTCGTCGGTCAATCCCACTCGCAGCCGCTTGTCGAAGACGAGCGCGGCCTTGCGCAGTGTCTCGAACATCGCTTCTCCGGCCTCGGTCAATTCGACCAGATGAACCCGGCGGTTGACGGGGTCGCGGCGGCGCATCAGCAGGCCCTGCGCCTCCATGGCGTTGAGATGATGGGTCAGCGTCGCGCCCTGGATACCGATCATGCCGGCAAGCTCGCGCTGGTTGGCAAGGTTGCTCGACTTGACCGATAGCAGCGTGAGCC
>NZ_RZRR01000498.1:0-4138 GCF_003998555.1 Mesorhizobium sp. M7A.F.Ca.CA.002.09.1.1
CCAGAACATGACGGGTGACACGCCGGCTGCCTGGAACGATCCGGCCAAGGGCGGCGAGATCGCCAAGACGCAGATCGACCAGGGCTCCGACGTGGTCTACGCCGCGGCAGGCGGTACCGGCGTTGGCGTGCTGCAGGCGGCGGCAGATGCCGGCAAGCTTGGCATCGGCGTCGATTCCAACCAGAACGGCCTGCAGCCCGGCAAGGTGCTGACCTCGATGCTGAAGCGCGTCGACGTCGCCGTCTACACCGCCTTCATGGACGGCAAGAACGGCACCTTCAAGGGCGGCGTCGAGAATCTCGGCCTCAAGGAAGGCGGCGTCGACTACGCCATGGACGACAACAACAAGGCGCTGGTGACGGACGAGATGAAGGCGGCCGTCGAAAAAGCCAAGGCCGACATCATTGCCGGCAAGGTCGAAGTACACGACTATACGACTGACAACGCCTGCCCCTATTGAGCGGCACGAACACACAGCCATGATCTGCAAACCGCCGGGCGCCAGCCCGGCGGTTTTGCCTTTACCGGATCGAGCGAAACCTTCGCTCCGTGCCGGACACCGTTTCGAGATACAGATGCAGCCGACGATCGGACCCATGGGCGAGCACGACGTAGCAGCGGTCGCGCAACTGCGCCTGTCTGCCTTTTTCGAGGGAACCGGAAGGACTCTCGGGGAAGATGCGGCAGGGCTTCGCGACTTGATCGCCGGTGACGGTTTCGAGGCGGCATTCGTGGCCCGGATCGGCGACACCCCGGTCGGGACATGCCTGCTGGTGCGCCACGAACTGGAGCCCGCGCATGATCTGACGCCATGGCTGGCCGGGTTGGTTGTCGATGCAAGGTATCGACGCCGAGGCATCGCCACCGCGCTGGTCAAGGCAACGGAAGCCCATGCGGCGTCACGGGGCGTCGAGATGCTCTATCTCTACACATGGGATGCGCGTGGTTTCTACGCGGCCCTCGGCTGGAACACCGTTGAGATATGCCGTTCGGACGGCGAGACGATGGCTCTGATGTCTCGCCGGCCTCGCCTATAGCAGCTTCGCGGCGAGACAACCGAGCGCGAACGCCACCATCAGTCCGGCGGCAACCACAAATCCACGCCGGCCGCCCAGCGCGTGCACGCCGACGCCGTATGGCCGCTGCGACAGGCTTCGGATCACGGTTGGCGGCCTGGCGTCGCTCAGGCCAGAACTACGCATCTGCGGCAGGTCGCCAATGCGCTGCGTGATCTGCTTCCAGCGCTCTTCGCCATCCCCCGGTTCGGCACGGTCGAAGACGTGCATGCGCTCGGCAAGTCGCACGACCTCGTCGCGGAAGGCCGGGTCGATCTCCAGATCACGTTCGGCCCGTTCGCGCTCCGCATCGTTCATCAGGCCACGCACATAGTCGCTGGCCCGTGCAATGCGATCGCTTTCACTGGCCATGGCATGCGCCCTTCCCTTTTTCCTCACCAGTGCGGCGGCTTGGTTACAGGCACTTCATCTCCCGTCTGCTCCTCCAGCGCCAGGAAGCGATCCGTCAGCGCGTCGAGCTTGCGCTGCATGCGCTCGATCACTTTCCACTGCTCGGCGATCTGGCCGGACAGTTCCTCGATGGTCTTCTCCTGCTCGGCGGCGCGGATTTCCAGCGTCGTCAGCCGGTCGGCGGGTATGGTCATGTGAATTCCCCAGTCTTCACCGCGATGTCTTGCGCCGCGATGTCTTGCGCCGCAATGCGAATTTCGGCTCCGCCATACTAGCGAATGTGAAGGCCCCGGCCACGTTGCAAATTGACAAGCGCACCGGGATTTGTCGAGAGTGAACCTGCTCCGCCAATTGGCACGGGCGGAGCGTCATGCTAGGCGTTTTGACCAAGCGATAAAAAAATAAGAGTGGGACAGGCTGCATGGCGCAAGCCGCAATCGAGTTGATCGGCATCAACAAGAGTTTTGGTGCGGTGCGCGCCAACCGGGACATCAATCTTGAGATCGGTCGCGGCACGATCCACGGCATTGTCGGCGAGAACGGCGCTGGCAAGTCGACGCTGATGTCGATCCTCTACGGCTTCTACCAGGCCGACAGCGGCGAGATCCGCGTTGGCGGCCAGCCGGCTTCGATCAAGACCCCCAATGACGCCATCGCGCTCGGCATCGGCATGGTGCATCAGCACTTCATGCTGGTCGACAATTTCACAGTGCTGGAGAACGTCATCCTCGGCGCCGAAAGCGATGCGCTCTTGAAGAAGAGCATCGCCAAGGCGCGCTCCGAACTGGAGCGGCTGGAGCGTGAATACGGGCTGGAAGTCGATCCCGATGCAATCATCGAGGAACTGCCGGTCGGCCTGCAGCAGCGTGTCGAGATCCTGAAGGCGCTCTATCGCGGCGCCGAGATCCTGATCCTCGACGAACCGACGGGCGTTTTGACGCCGGCCGAGGCCGACCATCTGTTCCGCATCCTTCGGCAGTTGAAGGACCAGGGCAAGACGGTGGTGCTGATCACCCACAAACTGCGCGAGATCATGGCCATCACCGACACGGTGTCGGTCATGCGCCAGGGCACGATGGTGGCGACGCGCGAGACCAGGAAAACGACTGTCGAGGAACTGGCCGAGCTGATGGTCGGCCGGCGCGTGCTCTTGCGGGTCGAGAAGGGCGAGGCAGAGGCCGGCGCCGTCAAGCTCGCAGTCAAGAACCTGACGGTCAGGGATACGCGCGGCGTCACCATGGTCGACGACATCTCCTTCGATATCAGGGCCGGCGAGATCGTCGGCATCGCCGGTGTCGCCGGCAACGGACAATCCGAACTGCTCGAGGCGATTTCCGGCATCAGGCGTGCCGTTTCCGGCTCGGTCATGCTGGATGGCAAGCCGATCGACCTGACCGGTGCCGCCGACCCCGGAGAGTTGCGCGACCGTGGCCTGGCGCATGTGCCGGAGGACCGCCATCACGTCGGGCTGGTGCTGGCCTTCGAGGAGAACGAGAATTCGATCCTCGGCTATCACGATGATCCCCGCTATTTGAAGGGGCCGTTCCTCAACATCGATGCCATCCGCAACGATGCCAGGGACAAGATCGCCAAATACGACATCCGCCCGGCCGACTGCCGGCTGAAGACCGCCAATTTCTCCGGCGGCAACCAGCAGAAGATCGTGCTGGCACGGGAGATGGAACAGGACCCGGGCGTGCTGATCGTCGGCCAGCCGACACGCGGCGTCGATGTCGGCGCCATCGAGTTCATCCACAAGCGCCTGATCGCCATGCGCGACCAGGGCAAGGCGGTGCTGGTGGTGTCGGTCGAGCTGGACGAGATCCGTTCGCTGTCCGACCGTATCCTGGTGATGTTTGCCGGCCGCATCGTCGGCGAGCGCGGTCCGGAAGCGACCGAGGGCGAGCTCGGCCTGCTGATGGCCGGCATCGAGCACCAGGAGGCCGCGCAATGAGCACGCCTTACGCCAAACTGCCGGCCTGGGCCGACTATGGCCTGATCCCGCTGATCAATCTGTTCGTCGCCTTCGTCGTCGCCGGCTTCGTCGTGCTTCTGGTCGGCGAGAATCCGTTGCGCGCCGCCGTCATCCTGGTCGAAGGCGCCTTCGGCAAAGGCACAGGCATTGCCTTCACCCTGTTTTATGCCACCACCTTCATCTTCACCGGGCTTTCGGTCGCGGTTGCCGCGCATTGCGGCCTGTTCAACATCGGCACCGAGGGGCAGGCCTACATCGCCGGCCTTGGCATCGCCATCGTCTGCCTGAGCTTCGACAGTACACTGCCATGGTGGCTGACCTTCCCGCTGGCGATCATTGCTGCGGCGGCGGTGGGCGCATTGTGGGCGCTTATCCCGGCCTATCTGCAGGCCAAGCGTGGCTCGCACATCGTCATCACCACCATCATGTTCAACTTCATCGCCGCCTCGATCATGGTTTACCTGCTGGTCGGCCCGTTGAAGCCAGCCGCCTCGCAAGCGCCGCAGACGCGCAACTTCCTCGCCGGCGCGGAATTGCCCAAACTCAACTGGATCATCGAGCTGTTCGGCGCCAAGATCCGTTCGGCGCCGCTCAACGTCACCTTCCTGCTGGCGCTGGTCATGGCCTTCCTGGTCTGGCTGCTGATCTGGCGCACCAAGCTCGGCTACGAGATGCGCACCTACGGTCACAGCCCGAA
>NZ_RZRR01000499.1:0-4138 GCF_003998555.1 Mesorhizobium sp. M7A.F.Ca.CA.002.09.1.1
GTAGAAATGCAGCGCCGACACCGCCACCCCGCTGCGCATGGCCACCTGGCCAACCGTTAATTCCGTTACAGGCGCCATGTCTGATTTTCCGTCCCGATTTTTCTGCTTGACCTCAAGTTAAGTTGAGCTTGTAGCGAAGAAACCCTGGATGTGCAAACGAAGGAGAAGGCGATGTGCGCCTGGGTCGAGATGTCGGGAGACGGAGTGCCGTTATCTGAGTTGCCGGATGGCTTCGCCCACCACCATGGCGACGGAGAGCGCCACGTTGATGCTGCGCGCCGTACCCTGCATGGGGATGGTCAGGCGCGCATTCGCCGCCTGATGGACAGGATCCGGCACGCCTGCGGATTCGCGGCCGAACAGGAGGACGTCACCGTCCGCGAAGCTGAAGCTGGTGTAGGCCGTCGTGGCTTTGGTCGACAGCAGCACCAGCCGGTGCGAACCAGCCTTGCGCCATTCCTCGAAGGCGTGCCAGTCGACATGCCGGGTCAGGGCAGCCATTTCGAGGTAGTCCATGCCGGCTCGCTTGAGCGACTTGTCGGAGAGCGGAAATCCGGCCGGTTCGATGATGTCGACGCCAAGTCCGAGGCACGCGGCGAAGCGCAGGATTGTTCCGGTGTTGCCGGCAATGTCAGGCTGGTAGAGCGCGATGCGGAGACGACGGTTCATTTCCGCGTCCTTCTAATAAGTGGCGGATCGGCCACAGCGGCTTGGCGGTTTTGGAAATTGCTGGACCTGCGGGTGGCCATTTTCTGCGAAGTCGGGTATACAACCAGCATTGTCAACCCGAACCGATGGAGGGGTAATTCATGATGACCATGCACATCCAGCGCCCCTCTCGTGGGCTTACCTGCCTGCCGGCGGTTTCGGTACGACGATTCTCCTGACTCTCTAAGACTTGATCGCACCGATTCCCGCCGAAACGATTTTTCGGCTTCCGAAGGAATCCTGCGATGTTTTTCAAAAAGTCAAAAGGGCTGAACGCCCCAACTGAAGCTGTCCGGACCGACACTCGTCATGTCCGGACCGATGCAATGCGTGTCTCCGGGCGAATGCCGGCGGACGATATTGCTTCGCCTTTTTATCTCGATTTTCACACGGAGGACGGACCGATGTTCGATCCCTACAGAATACCGGGCTCGAGGAGCCTGCATATCCACCGACTGCCGACCTGGGCGCTGCTGATCGGCGACACCTATTCGTCGGCGGTTCACGCCGAGGTTCGCCGCCGGCCGCATCGCGGCATGCTGCCGGATGTCGATTTTTCGCGCGCGGTTCCCGATCCCGGGCGGCCGTCGCTGGTGCGCCGGATCATCCGGCTGATCCGGCCTGGCCCGAAAAACCGGGCTGGCGGCACCGTGTCGTCAGGATCGTCTGGCGCAGCTGTCGGCGAAAAGCCCGCGAGCCCCTATATTGCGCGAAGCATTGCCGACGGTCCGGGTGATTCCGGACCGTCGGCACTCGACGCCATGGGTTCCGGGGACTTCGTACGCTCACGTGCCGCGTAAGCGGCAAACACATTTCACAGGCATGACCTATGTTGTTGTTTAGCTGGTTTGAAAAAAGGCTCGATCCGTTCCCCGCGGCGGAACCGGTCGAGCCGCCCAAGACGCTGGTTGCCTTCTGCGTGCATTATACGCGCGGCGCCTGGCCCTATATCCTTTTCGACGCAGTGCTGGTGACGGCCATCGCGATCGCGGAAGTGTGGATGTTCGGCTTCCTCGGCCGCATCGTCGACTGGCTGTCGGGGCAGAATCGCGAAACCTTCCTGCAGACGGAAGCCTGGAAGCTTGCCGGCATGGCCTTCATCGTGCTGTTCGCACTGCCGGGCACCGTATGGCTGCATTCGCTCCTCAACCAGCAAACGCTGATGGGCAACTATCCCATGCGCATCCGCTGGCAGGTGCACCGCTATCTGCTCAAGCAGTCGATGAGTTTCTACCAGGACGAGTTCGCCGGCCGCATCGCGACCAAGCTGATGCAGACGGCTCTCGCCGTGCGCGAATGCGTCATCAAGGTGATCGACGTCCTGAATTACGTTATCGTCTACTTCCTCGGCATGCTGCTCATCGTCGGCTCGGCCGACTGGCGGCTGGCCGCGCCGCTCGGCGTCTGGCTGGTCGGCTATATCCTTTTGCTGCGGTTTTTCATTCCCCGGCTGGGCAAGGTCGGCGAGGAACAGGCCAATGCGCGCTCGATCATGACGGGCCGGGTCGTCGACAGCTACTCAAACATCCAGACGGTCAAGCTGTTCAGCCATGCACGCCGCGAAGCGTCATTCGCCAAAGACGGTATGTCCGGCTTTCTCGAAACGGTCTACCGGTCGATGCGCCTGGTGACAGTGCTTTTCGGCTCGCTCTACATACTGAACGCGCTGCTCTTGTTCTCGGTGACCGCGATGGCGCTGTGGCTGTGGCTGGGGCAAGCAGTGACGATCGGCGCGGTCGCCGTGGTCATCGGCCTTGTGCTCAGGTTGTGGGGCATGTCGCAATGGATCATGTGGGAAATGTCGGGCCTGTTCGAGAACATCGGCACGGTGCAGGACGGTATCGCCTCGATCTCGCTGCCGCGCCTTGTCGAGGACCGGCCGGACGCGAAGGAGATCAGCGTTTCCAGGGGTGAGATCCGCTTCGAGGACATTCGCTTCCACTACGGCAAGCAGAAGGGTGTGATCGAGGGCCTGTCGCTGGCGGTGAAGCCGGGCGAGAAGGTCGGCATCGTCGGCCGTTCCGGCGCCGGCAAGTCCACGCTGGTCAACCTGTTGCTGCGCTTCTACGACCTCGAAGCCGGGCAGATATTGGTCGATGGCCAGGAAATCGCCGCTGTGAAGCAGGATTCGCTTCGTGCGCAGATCGGCATGGTCACGCAGGACACCTCGCTGCTGCATCGTTCGGTGCGCGAGAACATCCTTTATGGCCGGCCCGATGCAACCGACGAGATGCTTGTCGAGGCGGCGCGGCGCGCCGAGGCGCTGGACTTCATATCGGGGCTTTCGGATGCCAGCGGCCGCAAGGGCTTCGACGCCTATGTCGGTGACCGCGGCGTCAAATTGTCCGGTGGCCAGCGGCAACGCGTCGCCATTGCTCGCGTTATGTTGAAGGACGCACCTATACTTATCCTTGACGAAGCGACCTCGGCGCTTGATTCCGAAGCCGAGGCGGCGATCCAGGAGAATCTCTACAAGCTCATGCAAGGCAAGACCGTCATCGCCATCGCGCACCGGCTGTCGACCATCGCGGCGATGGACAGGCTGGTGGTGATGGACAAGGGCCGTGTCATCGAGGAAGGTTCGCACGAAGAACTCGTCGCCAAGGGCGGGCTCTACGCGCAGCTCTGGCAGCGCCAGTCGGGCGGGTTCCTGCTTGAGGACGGTCCCGCCAACGACGCACTTGCAAAGAGGCAAGCCGCAGAATGATGGCCGCCGCATGATGACAGCCGTCTATCGCTGGTTCGAGAACTGGGTCTATCCGTTCAGGGAGCCGGCGAATCTTCGGCCACCGATCAGTGTCGGCGGCTTTCTCTGGCACTATGTCGGCCAGGCGAAGTTCGCCTTCTTCGCCATGCTGGTCATCGGCGGCATCGCGCCGCTGGTCGAGGCCGGCCTGTTCTACTTCGTCGGGCGGCTGGTCGATATTCTCGACCAGCTTCCCGCCGAGCGCAGCTGGCACGCACTGTGGGCCGCCGCCGGCCCTGAACTGGTTTTCATGGCCGTGGTGGTGCTGATCATCCGCACCGTCGTCGTCGGCCTGTCGGCGCTGGTCGACGAACAGACGATCACGCCGGGCTTCTACAATCTGGTGCGCTGGCAGGCGCACCGGCATGTCTCGCGCCAGTCCTACGCCTTTTTCCAGAACGATTTCGCCGGCCGCATCGCGACGAAGGTCTGGCAGGCGGGCCAGGCGACCGGCGACTTGATGGAAAGCTTCATCGAGGTCGTCTGGTTTATGATCGTCTACACGGTGACGACGCTGGCGCTGGTCGCAGGCCTCGATCTCAGGCTGGCGGTTCTGGTGGTGATCTGGATTTCCGCCTTCGGCTGGCTGGCCAAGCTCTATTTGCCGGCAATCCGCAAGCATGCCGAGGAAACAGCCGAGGCCGGCTCGATGATCACCGGCCGCATCGTCGATTCCTATTCCAA
>NZ_RZRR01000049.1:0-12821 GCF_003998555.1 Mesorhizobium sp. M7A.F.Ca.CA.002.09.1.1
TGCCAGATCCTGCTCGTCTTCGGCATCGACATCGGTCTCGGATGGCTCGACCGGTTCGTTCTCTGGCCCTGACGCAGGGATGCCGCCGGTGCGCATCGGGTCGTCGGACGCCTTGACCGGAGCCTCGGTCTCCGCTGCCGACGCCTCAGCAGTCTCAGTCTCTGGTGGCTCGACCGGAGCACTCTCCTTCTTCAGCCGCTCGCCGATTTCGCGGAAGGCGCTGCGTTCCAGGGTCGAGAGGCCCTTGTCGTTGGCTGGCTGGCGATGTTCGGCGAGCCGGATCACCTTGTCGGCAAAGCGCCGCTCCTGTTTCGGCACGATGGTCAGCGCCGGCACCTCGCCCTTGAACGGATCCGATGCCTGAGCGTCCTCGGCCCTGGGCTCCTCAGCGTTCGGCTGTTCGGGCGCGGGTTGGATGACTTGCGGTTCCGGCGTTGCCGGCGCCCGGCCATTGGGCACCAGCGCCATGCCGATGGCCTCCGGATCGACGACCGCGTCGCTGGCGCGGGCAACGCCGAAGCCGCGGAAACCCTCGAAGGCGCGGCTGCGCCCATAGACAGGCAGCGCCGCCAGGTCGACGGGTATCTTCAGATCGGTGCCGACGACCGGCCACAGCACGGAGCGTCCGGACCAGGTATCGCGCCGTTCGAGGAGCCCCGATATCTCGCCCGAGGGGTCGAGGCCGAATGTGGCGGCGACATCCCTGAAGCGTCGGCCAATCACGTCGGCCGCCGGCTTGCCGACGATGTCGGCGAATTCCGGCGACAGCGCGCTGAACTTGCCTTCGGCATCGGTGCGCCAGACGAAGCGCACCGGCGCCGCTGCGCGGTCTATCGCCGAGACGGTCGTCGGCGTGGCCGCGGAGGTGGACTGGACTTCCAGGGCCGCCGGTTCTTGAGGCGCTTCAGGTCCGGACGCAGCTGGTCGCGGCGCCTGTTCCCCTCCGTCCTCGCCGGCGTTGAAGTACCAATGGTCGTGTTGCGCCGGTGTGGGCTCTGCTGCCGCCTGATCGCTGTTGGCAGCCGTCGGCGCCTGCCCGATCACGTCGGTGATCGCATGCGGCTGCGATGCGGCGACGTCCTCGGTCGGCAGTGCGGCGCCTGGTTCCTCGGTCGGCGTCTCGCCACCCTGTTCCGGCTGCGAAGCCGCATCGCCAGCTGGTGCCGCCTCGGCAATGGTTTGCGTGAGGTGTTCGCCCGCAGGGGCTGTGTCGTCGAGCTGGTCCTCGTCGATCACCACCAGCAGATGCCGCTCCTCGGTCAATCTTGCCAGCCCCGCCGGGTAGGAGGCCGTGCCGCCCGGGACAAGGCGCTTGACGATGCGGTCGCTCTCGGCTGCGACGTCGGCAACCAGTGCTGCCAGCGTCTCCGGCAGGATGCCCAGTGCCGAAAATCCTTCCGAGGCCGCCTCAACGTTGCCCCTGGCATCGACAAAGGCGATGAAATGACCATCCTCGGTGAAGCCGCTAATGGCGCGCGCGGCGATTTCGCCGGCACTGCGTGACCCTGTCTGAGCCGCCGGCACTGCCAGCATGATCGCCTTCTCGGCGTCCGGCATGGTCACCGCACTGGCCAGGAAGCCGACGGCGCGGCTGGTCATGCCGGTCGCCAGCCGCACCATGATGGCGCGGTCGCTGCCAATCTCGGGAAATCCGCTGGTCGCCATGATCTGGCGCCTGGCGATCACGGGCAACTGCGCCGAGGCGCCTATGATCGCCTCGATGTCGGGATAACCGAACATCGCGGCTCCTGGCCCATTGGCCCAGATCACCTGCTCCAGATCCGCCGACAGGATCGCGATCGCGTCGCCTGCGGCAAAGCGCTGGCGGACCGCGTCGAGCACGGCGACATCAAGGAAGGAATATTCGGACGGCATGCGCTTGGCGGACCTCACGGAGCGGCGATTTTGCAGTTAACGCTTTGTTAATAAAAGCCGGAGGCGCGAAGGTCCACAAGCCAGAACGTGCAAAGGCTGGAATCTGGGCTCTTGGTTAACGGCCCAAAAGAAATTTATGGTGCACTGCAACAAAGATATTGCAATGCACAAAATTTGCCTTTATATTGCCATCATACATGAACGAGACGGCTTTCTGTGAAAGCCGCTGCGGCTGAAAAGGATGGAAAAGGTCCAGGACCAAGACCGCCGAGACGATCGAAAACGTTGAATTCCCGAGCTTCGACGCTTCCAAGGCCACTGACCAGATTCGCGCTTTCGCCGAAAAGGGCGTTGAGCAGTCGAAAGAGGCTTATGCCAAGCTGAAGACCGGCGCCGAGGAGACCCAGAAGGCTCTGGAGTCGACCTACGAGACCGCCAAGACCGTTTCCAACGACCTGTCGCTCAAGACCATCTCCGCTTTGCGTGCCAATGCCGAGGCCGGTTTTTCCCACCTCGAAGCCCTGATCGGCGCCAAGTCGCTGTCGGAAGTCGTCGAGCTGCAGACCGCCTTCCTGCGCAAGCGCGTCGAATCGACCGTCGAGCAGGCCAAGGACTTCCAGGCCGTTGCCTCCAAGGCCGCCGAGGACGTCTCCAAGCCGATCAAGACCGCCTTCGAGAAGGCGATGAAGGAAATCAAGGTTGCCTAACATTTGCGCATGATCTGAAGATGCAACAAAAGGTCGCATTTTCTTAAAAACGATCAGGTGTATGATGGCAGCCATCAAGGAATACCCGGTGAGTGGAACCTCCTCCCTCTGCTCCCCGGGGTGACCAGCCAGCACCTCCTCCCGCTGGCTCGTAACAGGAAAAGGCCGGCACCTCCTCCCGCCGGCCTTTTTCTTTGTCCGTCGCCTGGTCCTTGCCTGCGCCTTCTTGCCGGGCGAATGCCGCGCCGATGTGGGGAAGTGACCTTTGCTTTCCAAAAGCCTTGAATTAGAATCCATAAGCCCGTAAGGACGCATCGCCGAACGACAGAGCGGCGGATGAGTTTCTGTTTCGATCCGCTCAGGCAACGTGCCGTTGTAGCTCAGATGGTTAGAGCGCCGGATTGTGGATCCGGAGGTCGCTGGTTCGATCCCAGCCAACGGTACCATAAATAGAGACATAATTTCAAAGACTTAAAGGCTTCTGGTTAGCTAGGCTGGCTTGGGTGTCGGTGCGTCTTATGGACGTGTACCATTCTGGTGCCATAGGGAGGCCGTCCAGCTATGACGGTCGACAAAATGGCGGTCAGCCGGGAGCGAACCCTGCCAATGACGTCAGCCGTCGTTTCGCCTGAGATCTTTGCGCAGCCAAAAAAGCCGTCGTCCACACGGAACCTTTGCTTGCGGAAACCGCAGGCCAAGTTGCTACCCTCTCGCCGGGAGCGGCATTGCTGGCCTGGTGGTGCGCCGATCTGGTTCCGACGCAAAAGCTGCGTTGGCCGCGGCCGGTGCCCTAATTCCCTTCTTGGCCAAGGCAGATACTCCAGCGTTCAGTTGGGCTCCAGTGCGTACCGCCTCATTTTCAGCAGCCCTGTATGAGGCGATCTCGAATCATCTCTGCAATCGGGATCGCCGAGGTGGCGGCGGGGGAAGGCGCGTTGCAGACGTGCAGCATGCGGTCCGTTTGTGCGAACAGGAAATCATGGATGAGGGCACCGTCCTTGCGCACGGCTTGCGCGCGGATGCCTGCTTCGTGCGGGAGCAGGTCGGCGAGCTTGAGGCTCGGACAGTATTTCCGGCACTCCTTCAGATAGCCTGGCTTCCAGAGCGAGTTGCGGAGTTCCGTTACCGCAGATCCGCGGTTGGCGAACACGGTTTTCCAGAAGCCGGGAAACAGCGCGTAGTCGGCCATGTCCGAAACATTGAACGAAAGCCGTGGATAGCCTTCGCGGGCAAAACCGATAACGGCATTCGGCCCGACCGTGACGCTGCCGTCGATCATCCGCGTCAGGTGCACGCCAAGGAAGGGCAGGGCTGGATCCGGGACGGGATAGATCAGATGGCGGACAATGTCGTTCTTCGATGCGGGAAGGCGATAGTATTCGCCGCGGAAGGGAACGATGCGATGCTCGATCGAAAGCCCGGCGAGCACGGCCAGCCGGTCTGATTGGAGACCGCCGCAGACCACCAGTTTTTTCGCCTGCCAGTTTTCGCCGGCCGACGCGATATCGACGGAATCGATGACTTCGCGAATGCCGGTGACGCGCGTCGACAGGCGGATCTCGCCGCCAAGCGCCCTGATGCGCCGCCCCATGGCTTGGCAGACATCGGCATAGCTGACGATGCCGGTCGAGGCCACGAAAAGCGCGCCGAGACCGCGGATGTTCGGTTCCCGCTCCTTCAATTCACCCTCGCTGACGCGCCGGACTTCGATCGTGTTCTGCTTCGAGCGTTCGTGGAGCGCCTCCATGCGCTGCACTTCGAGTGCGGAGGTGGCGACGAGCAGTTTGCCGCAGACATCGAAGCGGATGCCGTTCTCCTGGCAGAAGGCCTTGGTGGCATCCGCGCCCTTGCGGCAGAGCTCGGCCTTCAGGCTGCCTGGCGGATAGTAGATGCCGGCATGGATGACACCACTGTTGTGGCCGGTCTGGTGCTTGCCGAGAGCCTCCTCTTTTTCCAACAGGATCAGGCTGCAGCCGGGATATGTTTCCAGCAGCCGCATGGCCGTCGCCAGGCCGACGATGCCGCCGCCGATGACGCAGTAGTCGAAAATCATTGTTGTAGCCCTTGCCTGCCCGATTATGCGTGCGCCGTCTGACGATCGCCATAGTCGAAATAGGCCTTTTCCAGCGCATGCCCGTCGGCAAGCTCGCTTGCCGAACCCTCCAGCGCGTTATGGCCGTTGCGCGGCACGTAGACGCGGGAAGCGAGGTCGAGAATGCGAGCGGTGGACCGTTCGACGACGAGCAGGGTCAGCCCGCTGGCGTTAAGCTGGCGGAGGCTTTCGTAGACCTGGTCGATCACCAGCGGCGCAAGGCCAAGCGACGGTTCATCGATCATCATCAGCGACGGGCGCTGCAGGATGGCGCGGGCGATGGCAAGCTGCTGCTGCTCGCCGCCGGAAAGGTGGCCGGCAACGCCGCGGTAGCGGGTCCTGAGGATCGGAAGATTTCCAGAACCCGTTCCCAGATCGGCGGCCGCTTCGGCCTTGTCCTTGCGGATCATGCCGCCGAGCAGCAGGTTTTCCCGCACCGTCAGTGTCCGGAAGATACTGCGGCCTTCCGACACCAGTGCCAGGCCCTTCCGGCATAGCTTTTCCGGCGCCTGGCCGGCGATCGACTCGCTGTTGAAGGCAAGCGTGCCCCCGGTCGGCGCCATGGCCCGGAAATTGATTTCAGAAGCGTGGATTTGCCGGCGCCGCGATCTGGCCTCGTCGTTCCCGGCAAGCAGCAGCTGACGATCAATCTCCTCGCGTGGTATCGACATCTCACGGCGGCCAGATATCGCTGCCCTGATATCAAGTGTGTAGACCGGACGCCGCTGCGGAATGCCAAAGGATAGTGCTCTTTGACAATCTTCCCCTTCACTGAAGCCACCCCGATCCAGTTCCAGCAGCCCCTGCCGAGGACCTCGGACGTCGTGATCATCGGCGGCGGGGTCATTGGCGTGACCACGGCACTGTTCCTGGCGCGGCGGAACGTCTCGGTGACGCTGCTGGAAAAGGGACGCATCGCCGCCGAGCAATCCTCGCGCAACTGGGGCTGGATCCGGCAGCAGGGCCGCGATGCCGACGAACTGCCGATCGTCATCGAAGCGCAGCGCCTCTGGCGGCAACTGGCACAGGAATGTGGCGAGGACATAGGACTGAAGCAGACGGGCGTTACCTATCTTGCGCGAACAGACAAGGAGATGGCCGGCTTCGCGAAATTCCTGAAGATCGCCCAGGCTCATGGCGTCGACACGCGTCTCCTCGACCAGGGTGAGCTGGCAAGCCTGATCCCGGCCATGTCGCGACTGTTCAAAGGCGCAATGATCACTCCATCGGACATGCGGGCAGAACCTTGGGTCGCCGTGCCCGCGCTTGCTCGCCTGGCGGCCCGCGAAGGCGCGACGATCATCGAGAATTGCGCGGCACGTATGCTCGACATCTCCGCGGGACGCATCAGTGGCGTCTGGACCGAGAAAGGGCTCATCGCGGCCTCGAGCGTCCTCGTCGCCAGCGGCGCGTGGACGTCGCTGTTCCTGCGCGCCCACGGCATCTCGATTCCGCAGCTCAGCGTCAGGGCGACTGTCGCTGCGACAGCGCCGATGGCGGAAATCCACGCCGGTGCCGCCGCGGACGAACGCATCGCTTTCCGGCGCAGGCAGGATGGCGGGTACACGCTCGCATCGGGAGGCAGCAGCCAACTCTACATAGGGCCGGACGCATTTCGCCATGCAGGCAAATATGTCAGCGCCCTGATGGCCAATCCGTTCGGCACACGCTACCTGCCGGCCGCGCCGCGAGGCTACCCGGACGGCTGGTCGACCCCGCGCAGCTGGAACGCGGATGAAGAAAGCCCTTTCGAACGGATGCGCGTCCTCAATCCGGCTCCCGAGACGTCGGCGCTCCGCGCCATCGACGGCGGGTTCAGGGAGCTTTTCCCTCAGTTCACGACCGTACCGCTCAAGGCGAGCTGGGCGGGCATGATCGATGCGATGCCTGATGTCGTGCCCATCGTCGATCGCGCCGCTGCGTTCCCAGGCCTCGTTGTCGCGACCGGGATGAGCGGCCACGGCTTCGGCATAGGACCCGGAATGGGCCGCATCCTGTCCGATTTGATCCAGGGCAACGAGACCGGGCACAATCTCCACAGGTTCCGTCAATCCCGTTTCAGCGACGGCAGCCCGATCCGATTGGGACCATCGCTGTAAGTATTTCTGCCGCCCGCCAGCCCATCCGCTCTGGCCTTGAAGAACCGGACGAGGGCTCAGGTGCCGCATGCCCGGGCGTAGATCTCGATGCTTCGCTGGACGTGATCGATCGCGATCTCCTCGACGTCGCAGCCGCGGGCGGCCCAAGCGAGCGCCGAAGGCAGGTGCTGGAGAAACAGCGTCACCGGCACCTTGCGGCCCTTCAACGCGTCGAAGAGCCGGTCGCAGGCGGCACGGGCTTGCGGGGTCGCCCAATAATATCGGATGCGATCGGAATAGGAGTAGTGGCGCAGCGTCCGCTTGTCGGCATCGCTGCCATGATAGTGGCTTGCCCAGTTCTTGGGCGCGGCTTGCATCAGCTCTTCCATGGCCTGATAAAGCGGCCGCTGGCCATAGAAAGGCACCAGATCGGAAGCGATCAGGTCGAGCGCGTACAGCGCCTCGCGCAGTTTGAAGGTCAGCTCGGGGCCGACCTTGAGGATGGCGAAGCCATCTTCGACGAGTTCACGCAGCGGCCTCTCGCCCTGATAGTCCGTCGAATGCGCTTCGAAAATGAGCGACGGCAATGTGTTCAGAGTTGCCGCCAGATCGCTGGCCTTGGTCCGATCGTAAAAAATCACATTCTGGTTGCCGAACTCCACGCCCGGCTGCACGACAAGCCCGATGACGCGGGAAAACGCGCTTTCAAGCCCGGCGGCCTGGAATGCTTTGGCGTGAATGGCATGTGTCTGGCGAGCCGCCTCCGGACTGGTCGGGGTGATCGCATCCAAAGCGTGATCGGCGCCACCGGGAGGCGGCACCTCCGTCCCGATGATGTAGACCGGGCTTGCCCCGCCGCTCTGCGCGGCCGCCTGTTCCGCGACGCCCGCCATTCTGGCTGCGCGCTCGGCCACCGTATGGTCGTCTAGCGTCGCCGGTTCACCCGCGCAGCCCATCGATGCATCGAGATGGATCTTGCGGAAGCCGGCGCGGACATAAGCATCGACCATTGTCCCGGCCTGCGCCATCGCCTCCTCGGCGGGCCGGTCTTTCCAGGGATTGGGACCGAGATGATCCCCGCCAAGCACGATCAGCTCTGTCGGGCACTGCTCGACTGCCGCGAGCGCTTTCACCATCGCCGCGAAATCGGACGGCGTCATGCCCGTATAACCGCCCAGATGATTGACCTGGTTGCACGTCGCTTCGATCAGGACGGTGGTGCCGGTTTCCCGGCCGTGGCGCAGTGCAGCTTTGAGCACCAGGGGGTGCGCCGAGCACACCGAGGTTACCCCGATTTTCTTTCCTTCCCTGTGCAGGCCCGGCACATCTTCGATCGCCACACGCATCAGCTTCTTCTCGCCGTTCTTGCCATGAAATCTTCCAGTTCGGCCCGCGTGCCGGCTCCCTCCATGGGGCCGAGGCGTGTGACGTTGCGCGCCCCTGCCGCATTGGCGAATTCGAGCGAAGTCCGCAGCGGCATCCCCAACCGCCGGCATGCGACATAGGCTCCGCCGAAACAGTCGCCGGCGCCGGTGGGGTCCGTTTCCTCGACGATGAGGCCGGGACAATCGGCACTGGCGCCCGTGCTTTGACGGGCTGACGCGCCATGTTCGCCACGCTTCACGGCGATCTCCTTGACCCCTCGTTTGAACAGCGCCTCGATTGCGCGTTCCTCGCCATCCATGCCGGCGGCCAGGAACAATTCATTGCCCGACGGCAGCAGCAGGTCCGCTTTGTCCACCAGGCTCGCGAATTTCTCCTCGGTCTGGCCGTGCGCCAGCAATTCTTTGCGCAGGTTCGGATCGAGCGACATGGTGCCGCCGCGTGCCTTGATCAGCGGGATCGCGCGTTCGGTGATCGCCCAGGCCGCGGGGCTTGCGAACACCGTTCCCATGACGTGGATATGCCCGCAACGCGCGATCAGCGCCTCGACCTGCGGGGTCCATTCCAGTCGAGCGGCGGCGGATTTGGCGATGTTGTAGACGAAATCGCGGCTTCCGTCCGTGCGGTAGCGGACAAAGGCGCTGCCCGTCGGATAATCCGCGGAAACAGCGATGGCGGAAGTGTCTACGCCGTCTCGCTTCAGGCGCTCCATGTTGACCGCGCCGAAATCGTCGTCGCCCACCACGCCCACCATTGCCGCCGCTCCGCCCATACGCGCGCATTGATCGATGAAGATGGCGGGCGCGCCACTCGGAAAGGGGCCAATGAGGTCGATCGGTTCCCGGAAACCGGTGCCTGTCTGCCTCGCGACGATCTCTACCAGGATTTCTCCAATCGTCACGGTTGGCCCGAGCGAGTCCGGTGCAAGCGTTTGGGGGAGGTCGTTCATCAAGCGTCCAATCCTAGGTGTGGTGTCGTTTGCGGTTTCACGACGCCGAGGCGTCTGGACCGGAAACCGCGTCCTTGTTGAGCATCTGGTTGTCGAGCGACATGAAGCGCTGATGCATCATGCAAGCGGCTCCGAAGGCAGCTCCATAGATGGCGCTCTCGTTGAAAACGATCTCGGGGATAGGAAAGGTCGCGGCCTGGAGCTCGCGGATATGCGCGTCGACCCGTGCGGCGACCAATGGATACAATTCCGCGACGGACCCGCCCAGCACGATGCGGTTCGGGTCGATCAGCCGCGAGATCTGCACGACTGCAAATGCGAACAAGACAGCCCATTCTTCGGCGAGCTGCACCGCTTGAGGAACACGATCGCGGACGTCACGCAGGAACAAGTCCAAGTCGGCGTCCGGCCTGTACTGGCGATAGGATGACAGGATGCGGTCGCGCCCGAAGGCCTGCTCCAGATTCCGGTATGTCGGGTTCCGTGTCTTGAGGTGGCCGACTTCTCCGGCCAGGCCATTGCCGCCGCGGAACAACTTGCCGTCGATGACAATTCCGCCACCGACACCGTTCTCGATGACCATGAAGAAGGTGACGCCGCTCGCCGCTTCCGGCTGGCTGTATGTGATGCCGATGCCGAATGCGTTGCCGTCATTTTCCGCGGATACCGGGATCTCGGCCGGAAGAAGGCTGCGGGCAAGGCCTGTGAGATCGACATTGCGCCACCCCAGGATCGGTGCGACGTGGATGAAACCGTCCTGGTTCATTTGTCCGGGCACCGCGATGCCGATGCCCTGACATCGCGCCAGGCTATCCTTCCGCATCTCGAGAAACACCTGTTCGATCGCCATGTGGACCGCGGCCTCCGGATCGCTGTCGTGTCCTTCGAAGCGCGTCATGGCGCTGCGAACGATCTTGCCCGCGAGATCGATCTCGACGCATGTCATATGTTCGACACCGATCTCTATGCCGGCGAAGAAAACGGCTTCAGGCACGATTTCCACGAGGATACCCGGTCTTCCGGCCCTGGGCTGGCCCGCCGGATTCGCGACATCGTTCTCCGCTACTTCGCGAACGAGTCCGGCCTCGACCAACTCCAGGACGATATTGCCGGCGGACGAGCGGTTGACCCCCATATGCCTGGCGAGATCGGCCCGGCTCAAAGGGCCGAAGCGGTGGAGCGCGTTCAGCGTCGCTACCGAATTGCTCTGGCGGATCCTGCGAGGCGAGCTGCTGGCGAAGGTTACATGGTTCATGGCGGACTCCGCATGTTCGTTCCCAGCCTATACTTCACCCGAGCTTGTTTTTCCTCCGGCAACGCAAAGTCCTCAAAGAATGAACCGCCTGATGTCGGAAGCAAGCAATTCCCGCTGCGCCGGACGCGAAGGAGAATGCCGCGAGCGAGCGGCATCCTCCTGTTGGAGCGTCAATTGCCGACAAGCACCTTGTCGACATTCTCGGAGGTCACCGCCAGCCACGGCACGTAGTAATGCTGGTCCTTGCCGTCGTTCCAGGCGAGCTTGCCGCCGTTTACGTCCCAGACAGCCGCGCGCGGCTTGTAGCTGTCGCCGACGATCTTGTGCAGCGCGAGGTCGATCGCCCCTTGCGCCTGTCCGTTGGCATCCTGGAGGATGGACATCGACTGTTCGCCACGCTTGACGGCTTCAAGCGCGTCCTTGATGCCGTCCACGCCGGCGACCGGAACCGTCTTGGGATCCAGGCCGTGGTTGCGGATGCCCTCGATGGCGCCGACGGCCATCTCGTCGTTTTCGGCCAGGACGCCCTGGATCGCATCGCCATGCGAGGTCAGGAAATTCTCCATCAGCGTGATGGCCTCGGCGCGTGACCAGTTGGCGGTGTTCTGCTCCAGGATGGTCACTCCGGGATTTTCCTTCAGCACCTTCTGGATCCCTTCAAGCCGCTGTACCTGGGCCGACTGGCCCAGCATCCCTTCCAGGATCACGACCTTGGCCTGCGGGCCGGCCTTGTCGATCACCGCCTTGGCCAGCATTTCGCCGGCCTCGACATCGTTGGAATTGATGTAGGCGTCGTAGAGCGCGGTGTTGGAAACCATCGTGTTGGAGCCGAACACCGGGATGCCGGCTGCCTTCGCGCGCTCGATCGGTTCATTGCCGGCGTCGATGTCGACCGGGATGAAGATGATCGCGTCGTATTTTTCGGTGATGGCTGTGTCGAACAGGTTCGACTGCGTCAGCACGTCCTGGCGACCGTCGAGAACTGTCAGCGCGGCGGTACCGTCCGCAAGCGCGGGGTGCGCCTTGGCGGCATCGGCCCACAGAACATTGTACTCGGTGTTGAGGCTCTGGACGATCGCCGCGATCTTCAACGTCTTGGCGTCGGCCGAACTCCCCCCGAACACCATGCCTGCAAGGGCAAGGCCGGCCGCTGCTCCCATCAGGAAGCGTCTTGTCGTTTTCATGTGCATTTCCTCCATGTTGCGTGCGGCCGCGCCGCTTGCGCCTGTTACTCTCTCCCGGCTCGGGAGCGGTCGATCAGCACCGCGAGGACGATGATCGAACCCTTGATGATCTGCTGGTAGTATGAGGACACCCCCATCAGATCGAGACCGTTGCTGATCATGCCGATGATCAGCACGCCCACCAGCGTATAGCCGATGCGGCCGATACCTCCGGTGAGGCTTGTTCCGCCGATGACCACCGCCGCGATGGCATCGAGTTCGTAGCCGATGCCCGCCTGTGGCAGGGCGGACGTGGTGCGGGCCGTCAGCATGACACCCGCGAGACCGGCCAGCGCGCCCATGATGACGTAAACCGAAAAGATGATGCCGGTGGTGTTGATGCCGCTCGTCTTCGCGCTGCGCGGGTTTCCGCCCACCGCATAGACCCGTCTTCCGTAAATGGAGTAGCGCAGGACGATTGCCGCGACAGCGAAGACGACGGCGAAAATGATCACCGGTACCGGTATGCCGAGCACGAGACCCTGGCCGAGCCAGCGGAATTCGAGGCTGAGATTGGGAATCGGGCGGCCGCCGCTGTAAAGCAGCGTCGCGCCGCGCGCCACGCTCAGCATTCCGAGCGTGGCGACGAAGGCCGGCACCTTGAAGTAGGCGATCAGCCCGCCATTGACGGCGCCGCAAAGCGCGCCCACGGCGACGCCGGCCGCGACTGCTAGGAGCGGATTGAACGCATCCGCGCCGGTGACCAGGCTGGCCGCCACGGCGCCGGCCAGCGCCAGGAGCGAACCGATGGAGAGATCGATGCCGGCCGTCAGGATCACGAAGGTCATGCCGACAGCCAGCACACCGTTCATGGAGACCTGCCGCAGAACGTTCAGCAGATTGTTGGTGGACAGGAAGTTCGGCGACGCCAGCGACAACACGACGAACAGGAGGATAAACGAGATGACGATGCCATAACGGGCGATGAACTTTCCCAGGCTCATGCCGCTCATGCTTTGACTGGCGGATACCATTGGATTCTTCTCCACGAAATGGATCGTCTGGCTAGGAAGCCAGATGAACGAGGGTTTCCTGGGTGGCCTCGGGTCCGGCGACCTCGCCTGCGATGCGGCCCCGGCGAAAAACGACGATGCGATCCGCATTGGCGAGGATTTCGGGCACCTCGGACGAGATCATCAGCACGGCGTTTCCCGCCTTCACGAAATTGCCGAGGAAGGCATAGATCTCGCGCTTGGCGCCTTCGTCGACGCCGCGTGTCGGCTCGTCGCAGATCAGGATCCTGGGGTTGGTGTCGACAC
>NZ_RZRR01000004.1:0-26144 GCF_003998555.1 Mesorhizobium sp. M7A.F.Ca.CA.002.09.1.1
GCTTGCACGGCAGATAACCGCCGATATCGACATACCCACCATCGGCATCGGTGCCTCGCCAGCTTGCGACGGCCAGATTCTGGTGAGCCACGATATGCTCGGGCTCTTCACCTCATTTCGGCCGAAGTTCGTCAAACGCTATGCCGAGCTCGGTGAGCAGGCTGAGGCGGCAATCGCCGCTTACGCCACCGATATGCGGAACCGGCACTTTCCGGCGGTCGAACATCTCTATGTCAACGCCTTGAAGGCCGGTGACTTCACATGAGCGTGCCGATCGCTCGAACCGTGAGCGAGCTGCGCGGCGTCGTTGCGCAATGGCGTCGCTCGGGTGCCACGATCGGTATTGTGCCGACCATGGGAGCCTTGCACGACGGGCATCTGAGCCTCGTGCGGAAGGCGCTCGAAAGGGCCGAGCGGGTGATCGTGACGCTGTTCGTAAACCCCAAGCAGTTCAACAGCCCCGCCGACCTGATTGCCTACCCTCGGACGGAAAGCGACGATGCTGCCAAGCTCGCTCTGCTGGGCACGCATCTGCTCTATGTGCCGGACACAGAGGAAATGTACCAGGTGGGCTTCGCCACGGCCGTTTCAGTGTCCGGCATCAGCGAATGCCTTTGCGGCGCATTCCGGCTCGGCCATTTCAATGGCGTGGCGACGGTCGTGGCCAAGCTCTTCCTGCAGGCCGGCGCTGACTTCGCCTTTTTTGGCGAAAAGGATTTTCAGCAACTTCAGCTTGTCAGGCGCTTGGTCCGGGATCTCGACATTCCGATCACTATTGTGCCCTGTCCGACAGTCCGCGAAGCCGATGGTCTTGCGCTATCGTCGCGTAACGTGCGGCTCTCCCCAGCCCAACGCGCCATTGCCCCAAAACTAGCATCGGTCCTGCTCGATACGGCCGAGCGGCTTGCACGCGGCTCCCCCATCCTGCCTACGCTTGATGAAGCGCGTGCAGCAATTCTGGCTGCCGGCTATCGCGAGCTCGAATACCTGGAGCTTCGCGGAGAAACAGACCTGCAATCGTTAGCAAGCCTTGACCGACCGGCACGCTTGCTTGCTGCGGCTTGGCTTGGCGACACGCGGCTCATCGATAACGTCGCAATATCACCCATCGGTAGTTGGTCAGGTGGGCGGAGCTCTCTCCAATCGGAAGCAGCACAGCAATTGCGGTGATGACGGCGGCGCGTCGTATGCCCTGCAGGGACAGGCCATCATTTAGAACCACGTCTCCGTCGGCTTCCAGCAACCTCCGCGAGGTACGCTAAGCGCAGATGCATCGCGTATTTGAAACCTTGGTCGAGCAACTCTCTGCAAGCGTCGATGCCGTCGATCTCCATGAGGCAATGGCGTCCGCCGCAGCCGGGTTCGACTTTCCGCTCTTCGCTTATTTCACCTACCCATCCGCTTCCGGCGACAGGCCGCGATTGATCTCGAATTATCCATCATCATGGACATCACATTACCTGCAACAGCGCTACCACAGCGTGGATCCCGTGATCCTGCGGGGACTGCGGGGCTGGGATACCTTCGACTGGGGTGTGGACCGCGATCACCGTTATTTGCCGACCTCTCAGCAGGAAGTCCTGGAAAAAGCAGCTGAGTTCGGCATTCGCGGCGGACTGACCATGTCGATGCATGATCATCGCGGCCGGTTCGCCGCACTGACCTTCGCCTCCAACGAGGCGCATCCGCCATTTCTGAGGTCGCTGACGCGCTACGAAAAAGCAATGCAACTGGTTGCGATCAACGTTCATATCCATGCCCGGCGCAGGCTCGCCGAAGATTGCGTGGTAGATGGCATAATGCTCACCCGGCGGGAGTTCGAGTGCCTGAAATGGGCGGCGTGCGGCAAGTCGGCCTGGGATATCAGCCAGATTCTCGGTGTCTCGAAACGCACCGTGACCTTCCATCAGGAAAACGCCAAGGCGAAGCTTGGCGTGCGAACCATCAACCAGGCCGTAGTGCGGATGGCTGCTCGGGCGAGATCCTGATCCTCTCCAAGTCTAGCTGTAAAGGTCTACAGGCTGCATTCATGACGGCTTTGCCCTTCGATTGCGTGGACACATCCCGCACGGAGACGACAATGATGCAGCTGATAACACCCGACTGCTACGCCGAGTTTGCGAGCGAACTCAAGGAAATGCACGGACTTAGGTATCGGGTTTTCAAGAAGCGGCTCGATTGGGAAGTGCAGACCGAAGGCGAAATGGAAACGGACTCGTTTGACAGCCTGAACCCCGTCTACCTGCTTCTCAAGGGGTCCGATTGGCGAACTTGCGGCTGCGTCCGCCTTTTGCCGACCACCGGACCGACAATGTTGCGCGATACGTTTCCGACGCTGCTGGATGAGATGGTGGTCCCTGCGAGTGCCGATATCTGGGAGAGTAGTCGTTTCGCGCTCGATCTCCCTGCGACAGCGCCGAAGGCAGCTGGCGGCCTGGCCCAAGCAACCTACGAGCTCTTCGCGGGGATCATCGAATTCGGCTTGGCCAACAATCTCTCCGGGATCGTAACGGTGACAGATACGCGCATCGAAAGGATCCTTCGTCTCGCGACCTGGCCGTTGTCACGTATCGGACAGCCCAAGCAGGTCGGCAACACCGAGGCAGTCGCCGGCTTCCTCGATATTTCCTACGCCAGTCTCTTGCGCATCCGCTGGAGGGGACGCCTCAACGGGCCGGTGTTGTGGCAACCAGTTCTCATCCAATCGGCATAGCGCCTGCGGATGCTCAGCCGTGACTTGAGTTAAGTCTGCTCACGTCTGCCACTGCCGCCGTGAGGGTGAGCGGACCCGCCCCACGAGCTTTCGACTGTTCCGGTCGATTGGCTCGCGCGGCCGGACTTTGGATTTCCGTAGGCGCAACCCGCAGTCCAGCGTGAGCACGCCAAAATGGCGCCCCTCCGCTTCGTCCAAAGAAGCCAACGTGGCTTCTGAGGTCGTCTTAGAATATTGGACCGGCCGCCGTGAGCGATCGCAACCTCAAAGCTTTGCCGGTATGCCGGTTTGGCCGGACCGTCGGCCAGTCGGAGCAGTCCCCCGATAAGGACCCGAGCTGACGCGCGGTCCAACAGCGCCCGAGCCTATGCTTTGTGCATTACCGTTCGGTTGGCCATGTCGTCCAAGACCGCATGAAGAAGGCTTCCAACCTCCTGCGCAGCGAGCTCTGGCGCAATTCCTACATCGGACAATTGAATGAGCATTTTCTTGGCGGCACAGCGCCAGAACGCGCTCGCCGCCTCGCCGTTCTTGGTCTCGAGGGCCTGGGCGATACTTTCGACCAATATACGTCGCCGATGCAGCGGAAATACGCAAATGTTTGATTCATGCATCAATCACCTCACAGATTCAGTTCCACAAAGAAAAACACCGGCGTCTTCAAAAGAGCCCCGCTAGCGCGGTGACGGTTCGCGGCGACATGACGAGTTCCACTTCCCCATCGACAAGCCATTGGGAGATGAGCCGCCGGACCGCATATCCGGGACCGCACATAAGGTGAACCACCATTGCTCATCCGGCTGCATTTTCCTGGGCCGTTCGACGAGGCGTTCCAGCCGAATTGACGTCCAATGACTTGATCTCTGAAAGGGCAGGGCGGTACGAATCACCCGACTGTTCCGCTGCTTACATTCCTGCGAGCTTGTGTATGAACGATTAAAGCGTGCCCGAGCCGTTCTTGGTGGCCGCCGCAGAAGGGAATCATGTCATCCGCTGCCTATCGTAGGCGGCGCGACTTCTAGCATGACTGCACTGCCCCGACAGGGCTTTGCAATCGCGCGTTTCGAAGCCTATGCTTTGGCATCGGCCGGCATTTACTTCGGTGCAGCCGACAGTAAGACGTACGCGCTCTTGCCCCGTTGGAAGAGAGCCTTGCCCGATCCCTCTTTCGCGACCAGGTGCTGAAGCCCTCACCCCGCAGGACTTCGCGCTTTTGCGACCATCGCTGCATCACGTCGAACCGGGCATCAAGGACAAGTTGGAGGTCGCGCATCAGCCGATCAAGAACGTATATTTTCCCGAGAGGGGCATCGCGTCGGTGGTCGCCACCATGACCGGCGGGCGGCAAGGTGAAGTCGGCATTGTCGGCTATGACGGGATGAAAGGAATTGCCGTCATTCTCGGAAAGGAAAGCACTACCTGGCGCCTGCCGGTTGAAAACCTTCGCCCTGCGATTAGCCCGTCGCTTCGCACCTCAGTGCTGGACTATGCCCACGCGTTCCTCGTCCAATCATGCCGGACGGCACTGGTCAATGGCCACTCCAAGGTCGAAGAACGGCTGGCCCGCTGGCAGCTGATGGTCCACGACCGTGCGGAAGGAGATAAGATCCTCCCGACGCATGAATTTCTGGCGACCATGCTCGCGCCCACCGCCCGGGGTCACCACGGCCCTGCAAATGCTTGAGTATCGAGGACTGGTGCACGCCAAGCGCGGCGAGATCACGATCATCGACCGTGCCGGATTGATAAAGCTCACACATGGCGCTTATGACAAGGAGGAGCAGCGTTATTTCGGCCTGGCCGCTGCCTGAAGCATGTCGGTTGAAACGGGTTCAGCCGACGTCTCCTTGCCCCTCACCAGGTCGCCCAAAAGCATCAGCGGTTTTGAACGAATCGCAGCGATTGTCCGCAATCGGACATAGGCTTGAAGGCGGTCGAATTCGTGCCATAAGTCGGGTTGGTCAGGGTTCAGGGAGGAATTCGTCATGACCAATTCGTTTCACACCGTCACCGTCGAAAAAGCCGCAGAAGCCTATGTCCTTTCCAGGGGAAGGGTCCGCTTTCTCTCCATGGCGCAGGCGATCCGCGCCATCCGAACACTAATGCCGGCATGCAAGGCCACCGACCGCGAGTTGGAGGAACTGTTGGCGGCCGCTTCCTTCGTTCATGGCGTGCCCGTCGCCTTCGACACAAAAACAGCCGATGGTGTAGAACCACGGCTGCATTCCTAAGAGGGCATGCCGCGCCATGCAGACTGTCAGAGGGCATTCGTCAGATGGTAGTCCGCTAACTTAACTGCAGAGTCTAAAGGACGTGTTCCAGCATTGCGAACTCACCGATCGCTTTGTTGCCAAAGCTGCCAGCAAGCGATCGCCTCATCCAGCCGTTTGCACCATCTCATCACAGACATCATCGCGATGCTACCTGTCCAGCATATGTCCAGCATTTCGCAAGGCGGCCAGAAGGAGCCTCGCATAGCCTGTGACATCGATCTGGGCCTGCATCGAAAGGGGCATGCTGGTCCAGTTCTCCAACGGTGCAATGAAAGGTGAGAAGGTGCCATTGACAAGGCAACAACAGCTAACAAGGCCCTCTCGGTCCAATGCCACCACACCGATCTTGTCGCCTGGATATCCAATGGCTGCGACTCGCTGGACCTCCAGGTCACCGTCCACCCGCACGTCAAAAAGAAGGCTACCACGGCTCCTCGTGGCTATCTCAGCCGCCTTCTCATCAAAGCTTGAAGAGAGCAAGCGGACGCTTTCCACCGCCATCTGGAAAATCACCAAATCCAGTTCATTCACGGCCATATGGGCATTTCCGCGCAACGGGTGGTGATTGCAATGACACATACTGCTTGTTCACAGATGTCGGTCACGAACGATCATTCGTCGGGTTCCGGTTCCGACCAACGGTGTCGCCACCTGATCGTGCTGCGGTTCGAACCTTCCGAACGCGAGCCGAGCGCGCTATGAGGTTGGAGTCTAGGTCTCGGACCCTGCCTCGCGGCCTGCTCATCTTTGGCAGACCCGTTGCAACGCCGCCGCGATGGCGCAAACGCCAGATGACGCTGATCCATCGCTTGATCGTGAACTGAGCTTCTGAACACCATTGGGACAGCAGGGTGGAAGGGCTTGACCAACGCTGCCCCCGTTTTCCAAGAGGACCCGTCCTCGATTGAATCTTTCGAGCCCCGTGCAGCGCGCAGCCAAATGATGACCATCTGGACCCAGCTCGCAGACCGCAAGGCAAAGAGGGAACCTTCCAGGCAGCCAAGCTGCGTCGACGCAAAGAGCGGCCTTTGGAGTTCCCAGAATCGACCCTTCCATAGTTGCGACAGGCAACCACT
Source organism: Mesorhizobium sp. M7A.F.Ca.CA.002.09.1.1 (assembly GCF_003998555.1). Lineage (NCBI taxonomy): Bacteria > Pseudomonadati > Pseudomonadota > Alphaproteobacteria > Hyphomicrobiales > Phyllobacteriaceae > Mesorhizobium > Mesorhizobium sp. M7A.F.Ca.CA.002.09.1.1. The sequence goes on from NZ_RZRR01000004.1 coordinate 6,063, forward strand.
GCACGAGTGTGGGAGAGCGAATCGCAAGCATTGCGTGAGGTCCTGCGCGTTTTCCCCTCTTGCTATTTGGCACATCGTTTGCGCCGAAGTGGGCGCAGCGTTCGACCGGAGCACTGCATGGGAGAGGGAGGAGCCCCACCCCGATCCGGTCAAGGAGAGAGACGGTGTTGGTTCCAAGAGTTCCCCGCGCGATCTTAGCGCCCCGCAAGCGCCATTTTGCCCGGACCTACGTGCAGGTACTTGCCGCCATAATCCTGGGTGCCGCAATCGGCTATTTCCATTTGGAGACCGGCCACAGCCTGAAGCCGCTCTGCGATGCCTTCGTCGATGTCGTCAAGATAATCACCGTACCTGTCATCTTCCTGACAATGGCGACCGGCATTGCCGGCATGAGCGATCTGCAGAAGGTCGGCCGAGTTGCCGCCAAGGCGATGGTTTATTTCCTTACCTTCTCGACGCTAGCACTCCTTGTCGGGCTGATTGTCGCGAATATCGTTCAGCCTGGCGCCGGCCTCAACATCGATCCGGCCTCGCTCGATGTCGAAGCCGTTAAGGGCTATGTGGCCACGGCTCACGAGCAGTCCGTGACCAGCTTCCTGATGAACATCATCCCGTCAACGATTGCCAGTGCCTTCGCGGAAGGCGACATCCTGCAAGTCTTGTTCCTCTCGGTCCTGTTCCTCTCGATCCTGTTCGGCGCGGTCTGCCGCTACAACGGCCGCTCGCTCTTCTCTCTCGTCCGATACATCAAGGACGAGCTGCTGCTCGCAATGTCCTCCTCAGAGGCCGCGCTGGCCTCGCTCATGGAGAAGATGGAAAAGGCCGGCGCCACGCATTCGGTCGTGGGTCTCATTCCATTCAATCTGGACGGCACGAATATGATGCTCGCCGCCCTTTTCATCGCCCAAGCGACGAAAACTGATCTCCCGATCGGCTGCCGGATCCTCATGCTGTTTGTCGCATTGTTCCCTTCGAACGGAACAACCCGCATTACCGGTGCAGGCCTCGTCACAATGGCTGCAACGCTCTTTCTTGTTCCGGCCGCACCGGTCACCTCCGTGGGGCTTATTCTTGGCGTCGATCAGCTTATGTCCGAATGCCACGCGCTGACGGTTTTTCTCCGCAGCGTAGCGGCAACGCTGGCTGTCACCCGGTCCGGGGCGAGCGGGATAAACGACGATTCGGGGAGCGCCTCACTAGCGGACCGTTCAGCGCTCTGGCGGTGGACGGTCAAGTCGCCCGGCGTGGTGAACACAATTCCCCGTGCGAACGACGCTCAGCTATTGGGGTGGACCCGATGGCGCAAAGCCGTATTTGAGAAACCGCCAGATCGCACCGGCACCTGTGCGCCTGTAGCAACTGCGGGGCACGATCAAAACTGACCCATTTTACACCAAAAAGGCGGCCGTTGCTGCCACGCCGTCCATGGATTGGAGACTCATGTCTAAGCCGACTGCCATCACTGTCGCAGCTCTTCTTTTACTCCTCGCCTTGCTGGCGAGCCAATATAGCGCGAACCTGCACCGGCAGGCGTGGTCGACCGACAGGCAAAAGTGGAGCGGCGCATTCGACAACGATCTCCTTCGCCAATCGCCGGCAACCCGCAAGGCGATGCCGTTCTGGTCATATTCAATGACTACCACAACTGTCCGCATTGCAGACTGGCTGATATCAACTACCAAAAAGCCTTCAAGCATGAGCCCAATCTGAAGCTTGTGATCAAACAGTTCCCGGTCCTGGGACCGGATTCCCAATTCCCAGCCTTCGCCGCACTCGCCTCGAGAAAACAGGGAAAGTTCGACGAATTCCACCGCGCCCTTATGATTTCCCCCAGTTGAAGGGTCACTCTCAAGATCGCAGCGCGTGTAGGCCTTGACGTTGAGCAGCTCAAGCGGGAATGCAAGATCCGGCCATCGCAGATGAAATGCGCGCGTCCGCGCACTCGCGAAAGGTCTGCACTTAGACGGTACGCCCGCGTTGGTGGTCGGCGATATAGTGGTCGCCGACCTTGTGGACATGGCCAGCTTGCAACGCTTGCATCGCCGATGCGCGCTCAAAGCGTGCTGGCTCTCGTGCGGGGCAGCATCTGTAGACCGGCCACGCTGTTGTTGCCGGAGCGTGCCGTTTGTGGCAGCTGGCTTTGCTGTCGCTCCTCGTAATCTTGTTGCGGTCATCCAGCTGCCGTGGGCGCCAACAACAATCCTGAGCGCCCGCGCCTGAAGTCGCTGGCCGGGTGCTCGTGAACCGAGCCCGCTTTTCTTCGGCAAGCTCAGGCGGTCTTGGCCCTGCGGCATCGCCCCCTGGCGCGGGGCAGCCTTCGGCTGCTGACGGTCGCCGGCCTGTCGGCCGGCGTCTTTCTATTGTGGCCTTCCCCCTGGCGCAGGGTGGGCAGCACTCCCTTCTAGGCCCGCCGCGGCGTCCCGCAACCCTTCGCTTGTCGCTTTCGGGTCCTCCACTCCGTTCCGGTCCTGCTGATGCAGTCCGCCTCCGACGGCGGGCCTTTCCGGTCGCTTTTGCCGCCCACCCCGCTTCCGGGGAGGGCGCGCGATTGTAGAGCGGAGGACATCACGATGCGTGCAAACAACAAACGTTGCGGCAGCCGACAGGCTGGCGCAGACAGCGGCGGGCGCACCGGCGCCAGCCTTTATCAGGAAATCACCGACCGCATCATTGCCGAACTGGAGCGCGGCACCGTGCCATGGGTCAAGCCGTGGGGCAGGGCAAGGACAGGCCTCGGCCTGCCGCGGAATGCGGCCACCCAGCGCCGATATTCCGGCATCAATATCCTGATCCTGTGGGGCGCGGTCATCGAGCGCGGTTTCCCCAGCCAGAACTGGCTCACCTTCCGGCAGGCGCTTTCGCTTGGCGGCAATGTCAGGAAGGGCGAGCACGGCACCACCATCGTTCACGCTGACCGCTTTGTTCCCAAGAACGAAAAGCAACGCGCCGACACCGATGGCGACGAACCGCAGGCGGTGCCCTTCCTGAAGCGCTTCACCGTCTTCAATGTCGCGCAGTGCGATAATCTGCCCGAACATCTTTACGCCGCCGGCGAGCCTCTGCCTGAGCGCGAGATGGTCCCGCAGGCCGAGGCGCTCATTCATGCAACCGGCGCTGATTTTCGCGTCGGCGGCGAGCGCGCCTTCTACATGCCCGGCAGCGACACCATACAGGTGCCGCCGCAGCCGGCTTTCTTCCACCAGATCGACTATTACCGGACCTGCTTTCACGAGCTTGGCCACTGGACCGGCCACCCGAGGCGACTCGCGCGCGACCTGTCCGGCTCCTTCGGGTCCAACACCTATGCGCGCGAGGAACTGGTCGCCGAAATCGCATCAGCCTTCATCTGCAGCAGTCTCGGCATCGAGCCGACCGTGCGCCATGCCGACTACATCGGCTCATGGCTGACGGTTTTGCGCGAGGACAACCGCGCCATCTTCCGCGCCGCAAGCCATGCCTCGAAAGCCGCCGATTTCCTGCTTGGCCGCAATGTCGATGTCGAAGGCGAGGCACATGCCGAAACCGCCTATGGGAGCGCGCAATCCTCACACGCGACCGCCTTGCGCCTCTGATGACGCAAAGCCGCGCGCAACCAACTCGACAGTTCTTTTGAGGTTGCCCTAACGCCGATGGCCGGCGTTGGCGTCGATCGTTCATCGGACCGAGGTTCGCAAAAAAAGAGGGCGGCATTGATGCCGCCCTCTCGTTGCGAAAGCTGCCAGAGCTGGATTAGAAATCCATGCCGCCCATGCCGCCCATGCCGCCGCCGCCCATGCCGCCAGGCATGCCGCCGCCAGCCGACTCCTTCTTCGGAGCCTCCGCGATCATGGCTTCGGTGGTGACCAGCAGGCCGGCGACCGAGGCCGCGTCCTGGAGAGCGGTGCGAACGACCTTGACCGGATCGACGATACCCATGGCGATCATGTCGCCATAGTCGCCGGTCTGGGCGTTGTAGCCGAAGGTCGCGCCCTTGTTCTCAAGGATCTTGCCGGCAACGATCGATGCTTCCGCACCGGCGTTGGCCGCGATCTGGCGGGCCGGAGCCTGCAGCGCACGACGCACGATGTTGATGCCGGCGGCCTGGTCGGCGTTGACGCCGGTGGCCTTGATGTTGGCCGAAGCGCGCAGCAGCGCGACGCCACCACCAGCAACGATGCCTTCTTCCACGGCCGCGCGGGTCGCGTTGAGGGCGTCATCGACGCGGTCCTTCTTTTCCTTGACTTCGACTTCCGTCGCACCGCCGACGCGGATCACCGCAACGCCGCCGGCGAGCTTCGCCAGACGTTCCTGCAGCTTCTCCTTGTCGTAGTCCGAAGTGGTCTCTTCGATCTGCTGCTTGATCTGGGCAACGCGGCCCTGGATCTCGGCCTTCTTGCCGGCGCCGTCGACGATGGTGGTGTTCTCCTTGGAGATCGACACCTTCTTGGCGCGGCCGAGCATGTTGAGGCCGACGTTCTCGAGCTTGATGCCGAGGTCTTCCGAGATGACCTGGCCACCGGTGAGGATGGCGATGTCTTCCAGCATGGCCTTGCGGCGATCACCGAAGCCCGGCGCCTTGACGGCAGCGATCTTCAGGCCGCCACGCAGCTTGTTGACGACCAGCGTGGCCAGAGCCTCGCCTTCGACGTCTTCCGAGATGATGAGCAGCGGCTTCGAGGTCTGCACGACGGCTTCGAGAACCGGCAGCATGGCCTGGAGGTTGGACAGCTTCTTCTCGTGCAGGAGGATGTAGACGTCCTCGAGCTCGGCAACCATCTTGTCGGCGTTGGTGACGAAGTAGGGCGAGAGATAGCCGCGGTCGAACTGCATGCCTTCGACGACTTCGAGTTCGGTCTCGGCGGTCTTGGCTTCTTCAACCGTGATGACGCCTTCGTTGCCGACCTTCTGCATCGCTTCCGCGATCATCTTGCCGACCGACTCGTCGCCATTGGCCGAGATCGTGCCGACCTGGGCAACTTCCTCGGAGGTCTTGATCTTCTTGGCAGCCTTGCCGAGCGCCGAGACGACTTCGGTCACGGCCAGATCGATGCCGCGCTTCAGGTCCATCGGGTTCATGCCGGCGGCAACGGCCTTGTGGCCTTCCTGGACGATCGACTGCGCCAGAACGGTCGCGGTCGTGGTGCCGTCGCCGGCGATGTCGTTGGTCTTCGAAGCAACTTCGCGGACCATCTGCGCGCCCATGTTCTCGAACTTGTCTTCAAGCTCGATTTCCTTGGCGACGGTGACGCCGTCCTTGGTGATGCGCGGGGCGCCGAACGACTTGTCGATGACGACGTTGCGGCCCTTGGGGCCGAGCGTGACCTTCACCGCGTCAGCGAGGATGTTGACACCGCGCAGCATGCGCTCGCGGGCATCGCGGGAGAATTTTACGTCTTTGGCAGCCATTTTTAGCTCCTGGCAGGGGCTTCAATCGAGCCCGGGAATTCAGTTGACGAAAGGGCCTGATATGAGCCGATGATGCCCATGATGTCGGATTCCTTCATGATCAGAAGGTCTTCGCCATTGAGCTTGACTTCCGTGCCCGACCACTTGCCGAACAGGATGCGGTCGCCGGCCTTGACGTCCAGCGGGACCAGCTTGCCAGCTTCGTCACGAGCGCCGGAGCCGACAGCGATGATCTCGCCTTCCTGCGGCTTTTCCTTTGCCGTGTCGGGGATGATGATCCCGCCAGCGGTCTTGGATTCGGATTCGACCCGGCGAACGACCACGCGGTCATGAAGCGGGCGGAACTTCGACTTTGCCATTTTCGGATTTTTCCCTGGTGCGCTGTTGAGGGGTTTTTGTTAGCACTCGCGATGGACGAGTGCTAACGCGATAGTGAGGTAGGCTGTAAGCGGGCACTCGTCAAGACGGACGAGGGCAGGCGAGGAGCTCTGGCCCCCTCCCCGGTGGAACCCAACGCATACGCGGCATCCGCGTTGATGGCTGCGAGCCCCACATTTCCATTGAATTCGGCGTCATGACGCCAACTTGCTCGCGCCGCTTCCAAGTCGTCAGTCGTGCTGCCGTCAGCACGAACATAGGGCTGCGCTTCACTTCCCGTCGAAGCCGCGGCAAGCAGCGTCGCCGTCAGCACGCTCCTTTGCAGATGCTTGCCAAAGGTGGACAGTGAGCGCACCTGCGCCGGGCTGTTGGTGCGAACGTAAGACGTCATTGACAACTCCTTTTTGCAAGTCGAGCCCCTTCTCCACCTTCGGCCGCCGTCGACGCGAAGAAGTCCGCATCGCGTTGAAGACGAGCTGCGAAAAAGAGAAAGATGTGTTTGATGGCTGCGGCCCCAACGGTGCCTTCAGATTTGAGATCACTTCCGCCGCGAGCGGCTGAAGCTCCTCGCAACGTCAAATCGAATCTGCTGCCAAGCCTCCAGGAAAGGAGAGCATTGCTCATCTCGCGCTTGTGCATGCAGTCAACCTTCGATCCGTGTTGCCACATCAAGAGCAAATGCCGTGCCAAAGCTCACTGGGAAGTGAACGCATGGCTCTCCCTGAAAACCTCACAAATCCAGCATGGTCAATTGTGCGGAACCCGACATGCGTCTTCTGCCACTGTCAGCTTTCGGACAGGCATGACGCGTTTCGCGCCGACCACCGGTCGATCGGTTTTGGGGCCGGTCTGTTCGCCTCATAAGAGCGCGTTACATTGCGTAGCGGTTTCCCGAGCGCCGCCACATGACACTGGACCTGCAGGTAGCACCGGCTTCTCATCCAGCCTTACTTTGGCCCCCTCGCGTATCAAATTCCCGCTGGCGAGCCCTGCTTTCATAGATCGCACCATGCCGGATGTCTGCTCTGGCGCCCGACCCGCTGGCACGATCTCGATCCGGCATAAGGGCGCAGCATCTTTGCAGGCCGTTTCATCCCGGCGTCCTGCTTGGCTGACAGACCGCACTTGGCGAGCGGTCTCCATGCTCTCTCCAAGGACCATCCCTGCGGCTGGCTTGTCGACCTATGGGCGGGTCCGGCCGCCCGAAACCCTCGCGCCATCAGCTTTTTTCCCCGCCGCCTGCGGCGGCTTCCTCGCGCCGCTTCGCTCACAAAAAAGCTGCCCGCTCGGGTCCTTCACTGTCGCTGCGGCCCTGTCGGATTCAGGCGGTCCTGACGCGCCCATTACGGTGCGCCATCGCAGGGGATGGTCCCCGGCGAAACCACAAAAGGAGACTTCGAAATGACCGCGATCGGTTACGTCAACAAGCAGGAAAACGGCGCCTACAAGGGCCAGTTCAAGACGCTCAGCGTCCGCGCCGACATCGATATCGTCCCCAACCAGGCCAAGAGCGCCGATAACCATCCCGACTTCCGGGTGCTTACGCAAGGGGTCGAAGTCGGCGCTGGCTGGATCCGCACCGGCGAGACTTCCGGCAAGGATTATGTGAGCCTGTCGATTGCAGCGCCGGAGTTCGGACCGCGCAAGCTCTACGCCAATCTCGGCCGAGCCGCCGGCCAGGACGATCACGACACCTACGCCATCATCTGGAACCCGGCCGACTGACCGGCCGAGATAAGAGCCTCGCGCCGCAGCCCCGGCGCGGGGCTCATTCCCAGGAGTTCCACCCAAACCCCGTCCGCCCTAAAGGGCGGCGAAAACTCTCCCCCGACTCTTCGCCCGTCCCCGAGACGATCTCCCTCGCCCATCCTCGCCCTCGCTTGTCCGAAGCGAAACGAGGATCATCATGGACGACGAAAACGAACGCGCGGCCCGCGCGAAAAAGGGCAGCCCGTTTCTCAGCACAGCCCAAGCCGCCTTCTATATCGGGCTCTCCCAGCGCACGCTCGAAAAGATGCGGCTCAAGGGCGGCGGCCCGAAATTCCGCAAGCACGGCCGCTATGTCCGCTATCACATCGACGAACTCGACCATTGGTCGAAAGGACACCCGCAGCACTCCATCGCCGGCGATGGCAAGGCCGGTTCCGGCCAGGGCGGCACGGGAGGCCGTTCATGAGGCGGCGCCCTTCCATCCATCTGATCGGCAGCCGCCTGAGGCGTGTTCGAGCCCGTAAGACGGTCGCCTTGGCCGCGGCCGGTCTCGGTCTTTTGGGCTTCACGGCGCTGGGAAAGCCCGCCCCTTGGCTGGTCTGGAACGCCTCGGCCAGCGCGCCGATCGGCCTTTACCGCATCGCTGCGGGAGCGCTGGCGCGTGGCGATCTCGTGCTCGTGCGCCCGCCTGAATACGCGGCGTATCTCGCCGCCGAGCGCAGCTATCTGCCTCGCAATGTGCCGCTGGCAAAACGTCTTGCAGCGCTGCCGGACGATAATGTCTGCGCCTTCAATGACGCCATCATCATCGGCGGCGACATCGTCGCGCGCCGGCTCAAAATCGACGCCGAAGGCCGACCTTTGCCATGGTGGAACGGCTGCCGAGCGCTCGGGGATAACGAGGTTTTCCTGCTCGGCAGCGACAAAAACCGCTCCTTCGACAGCCGCTATTTCGGGCCTGTTCCCACTCAAAATGTCATCGGGAGGCTCGTACCACTATGGACCGAGTGACCCTCCTCTTGTTGGGCATGATCGCCATTGCGCCATGCGCCTGTTCCGCCTCGACCGGCGCTGAGCCGGTCGCCATCTCCCAAAGTCCGCAGCTGCGAAAGTGGCAGACGTTGGTATCGGAAGCAAGCCGGCGCTTCCATATTCCCCAAGCCTGGATCTATGCCGTCATGGCTGCCGAAAGCGGCGGCAAGACAATGCGCGGCGGCCGCCCCATCACCTCCCCCGCTGGCGCCATGGGCCTCATGCAGGTGATGCCCGGCACCTATGAAGAGATGCGGGTCGAACACGGCCTTGGGCCTAACCCCCACGATCCGCGCGACAATATCCTGGCCGGCACGGCCTATCTCAGTGCCATGTATGACCGCTTCGGATTTCCTGGCCTGTTTGGCGCCTACAATGCCGGTCCCGAGCGCTACGACGAGCATTTGAAGCGTGGCAAACCGCTGCCAGAAGAGACCGTCGAGTACCTCGACCAACTCAAGGCGGCCGGAGTTTCGGCGGCCGACATCGAGGCGTTCGAAAGCCAATCTGTCGCTCCAAAGGCGCAAATCGCTCCTCTCGGACGGTCGCTGTTCTTCATTCATGACGGTGTTCACTCAGGCGTGCGAAACGGCGATCTCTTCGTGCCGCTCGGCAAGGACGGCGCGCAGCCGAAGGAGCCGGTGCGTTAGCCATGGCGGACGGGGGCGCGTCTGGCGGGGCTGGGCGCGGAAGGCAAGATAAAGGTACCGCCTCCAGGAGGCGGTTAAATCTTTGTCTGCACATCGTTTTTCCGGGAGGCTGCCGCCGGTGCCAAGAGGGTTTGACGTGTAAGTGTCTGATTTTGCTTGATATGTCTGGGAGGCTCGCATTAAGGATGACGAGTTCAGGCCGAAGCTCGGCAAAATCGGGTCGCGCGGCTCGAAGGCCGGCAAACGCTATGCCGGCCAGGTTCGTGCGGCGATCAACCGGGCTGGCGGCCGGCCGCAACGCGGTGGTCGCTTCACAGGAAGCCGGACAGGGCGCGGCGGGGCGGCCGCCGCACTGCTGAAATCGCGCGACCGGTATGCCGCCTTCCGCCAGCGCCGGGTGATCGTCAAGGCGCGGGTCGTCAAGCTCGCCGGCAAGGGCGCGGACGGGGCGCGTGCCCATCTACGCTATCTTCAGCGCGACGGGGTCACCCGCGAAGGTGAACCTGGCGAGCTCTACGGCGCCGACAGCGGCCGCGTCGACGGCAAGGCGTTCATCGATCGCGCGGACGGCGACCGCCATCAGTTCCGCTTCATCGTCGCTGCCGAAGACGGCATCGAGTACGACGACCTCAAGGCGCTGACGCGGCGGCTCATGGCGCAGATGCAGGAAGACCTCGGCACGAAGCTCGACTGGGTCGCGGTCGATCATTTCAACACCGGCCACCCGCACAGCCACATCATCGTCCGTGGCAGGGACGACCGTGGCGAGAACCTGGTCATCGCGCGCGAATATATCTCATCTGGCATCCGCGAGCGGGCGGCCGAGCTGGTCAGCCTCGATCTCGGTCCGCGAACCGACCGCGAGATTGAGCTTCGCCTGCGCCGGGAAATGGAGCAGGAACGCTTCACCAGCATCGACCGTCGGCTGCTCAGCATGCGTGATGATGACGGCCTGGTCTCGCCGGGCGGTCCCGACGCCATTCGCCAGACGCTGCACCAGGGACGGCTGCGCAAGCTCGAGCGGATGGGTCTGGCCGCGGAGGTCGGCGCTGGCTCCTGGCGCCTCGACGATGAGCTCGAAGCCACGCTGCGCCGCACCGGCGAACGCGGCGACATCATCAAGACCATGCACCGCGAACTGACCGGCAAGGGGCTTGCCCGCAGGGCCGCCGACTGGGTGATCCACGATCGATCCGGCGAGCCCGTCCAGTCTCTCGTCGGTCGCGTTGTCGCGCGTGGACTGGCCGACGAGATCAATGACCGCCATTACATGATCGTCGACGCCGTCGACGGTAAGAGCCATTGGATCAACATCGGTAGAGGCGAGGCGATGGAAACGATGCCTAATGGCTGCATCGTGCGTGTCGCGCCAAGGAACACCGAGCCGAGGCAGGTCGATCGTACCATCGCCGAAATCGCCGCCGCGCATGGCGGCCGTTACGACGTCGATATGCACCTGAAGCATGACCCATCCGCCACCGAGAGCTTTGCGCGAACGCATGTGCGGCGGCTGGAGGCGATCCGCCGCGCGACCGGCGGCGTTGAGCGAGAGCCGAACGGCACCTGGCTCATCGCGCCGGACCATCTCGATCGCGTCGCGAATTATGAGGGCCAGCGGGCCAGGGCCGAGCCTGTCGTTGCCGACAAGCTCTCCTCAATGGCGCTGGAGCGACAGGTCAGCTTCAACGGCGCCACCTGGCTCGACCGGGAGCTGGTTGCCGATAGACCCGAGCCTTTGCACGGATCCGGCTTCGGCCGCGACGTGAGAGAGGCGCAAGCTCGCCGGCGGCAGTGGCTGATCGCGCAAGGCCTCGCGCATAAAGAACAGGATGGGATCGTCTATCGAGCCAACATGCTTTCGATCCTGCGCCAGCGAGAACTGAACCGTGTTGCTGGCCAACTGTCGGAGGAACTTGGCCTGCCCTATGCCGAAGCGCGATTCGGAGGACGAGTAGAGGGTACGCTCCGCCGCTCCGTCGAGCTTGCCAGCGGAAAATATGCCGTCGTTGAAAAGTCGCGCGAGTTCACGCTGGTGCCATGGCGGCCGGTGCTTGAGCGCCATGTGGGCAAGGAGGTCTCCGGTGTCGTGAGTGGGGAGGGGATTTCATGGACCGTCGGCCGGCAAAGGAGCGGACCTGGTGTTTCGTGAGATGGTGTACAGCTTTTTAGCCAGCGGCGCGGGCAGCCATGCGAGCCCGCGTAGACCTTATGGCCGCACGCCCGCAATCGGTCGCATGGACCTGCCAGGCGGGGCGGCTTTGGAGCGTTCGGACCCGACACGCTGCGTGAGTGGCCAGACTTCGAGCGCTCGAAGATGCGGACTGTTGTCTGCTGGCCGGCGTTATTCCGGCTGGCCTATGACCGCGGCGCAACAGTTCACCGCTGAAGTTGCCACGGGCGAACATCGACAAGAGAAAAAACACCATTGCGCGTTACAAATCGCCGTTGAAAGCGTTTAGGTTGCATGCGCTTCGCCAAGTAAACGGATACCCCAGAAGAGAGCCATGACCACGGCCCGCCATATCGTGACGCTGCTTAAAAGCCACATTGCCGGCGACGAGGATCGTTTCCTCTCTATCGCGATGCAGCTTGCTGCGCATGAGGCACGTCAAGGCCATGGCAAGCTTGCTCAGGAGCTCAAGGATCTGGTCGACGCAGCCAAGAGCAGGGACGCCCGGATTGCCAAGAGCAGTCGGCCGGTTCCCCTTTTTCAGCCAAAGGGCGAACTCGCAGGCCTCCTGCATGTGCGCTATCCGGACCTGCGACTGACGGACATGATTTTGCCGGACAGTCTGCGCTCGCGCCTGCACCGCGTGCTGGGAGAGCAGCGCCAACAAGCAAGCTTGCGCGAGCACGGGCTTGTTCCCCGTCGCAAACTGCTTCTGGTCGGCCCGCCAGGATCAGGCAAGACGATGACCGCATCGGCATTGGCCGGGGAGCTTCATCTGCCCCTTTTCATGATCGTCCTCGATGGTTTGATCACCAAGTTCATGGGAGAGACTGCCGGAAAGCTGCGGCTTGTTTTTGATGCAATGCAGGCGACGCGGGGCGTCTACTTCTTTGACGAATTCGATGCCATCGGCGCGCGTCGAGGCGAACGCCAGGATGTTGGCGAGATTCGGCGCGTGCTGAATTCGTTTCTGCAGTTTCTCGAGCAAGACGACAGCCACAGCCTGATTATTGCGGCAACAAATCATCCCGAGCTGCTCGACAGAGCTTTGTTCCGCCGTTTCGACGATGTCATCGAATACGCCGTGCCCGATCGGCCGATTATCGAGGCGCTGCTTCGGGCTCGACTCGACCGCTTCGACACCAGAGGGCTTGCCTGGAACGAGGCGATCTCTCAGGCAGAGAGACTGTCGCAGGCCGAGATCACCCGCGCGGCCGACGACGCTGCAAAAACCATCATATTGCGGGGGGGGAAGCGGATCACCTCGGAAGCGCTCATCGACGCTCTGAAGGAACGCCGGCAGGCTTCGCTGTCTGAGTAGCGACAGCACAGATCATAATGGCAGACGATTTTCCGCGCGACCGCGCCCATATCCACCTTCGCAACAACGGCATTCGGGAAGCCTATCGGCGGCCCAACCAACTTATACATGCACCGCCGCTGCCGGCGCGTGATCGGGCGTCGCATGCTGCGGCCTTGACGCAATCCATCGAACAAGCGGTCGAAAGTGCACGCCAGCAGATTGCGGCGCGTGACCCCCAGCTGTCGGTCGGCACGCCTGGCTTTTACCTCGAGATCGATCTGCCCATGTCCGGACGGGCGGCCCTCGACCAGTTGGCCGATCGTCGCCAGCACATGGAGCTGGTCGCCGTCCATGAGCCAACTCAACCCGGTGCTCCCATCACAGCGTCGGTGTTCCTGCCGCAAAGCGCGCAAGCCTATTATTTGCGGAAAGTCGAGGCGTATCGAGACGTTGACACTGACCGCGGCAGACCGCGCAACGAGCCGCTCGTCTCCCGCATGGAGACAGTCAGGCTGGCGACTGCACGATCGTTGTTTACCGACCACGACGACCTCTTCCCCCAGGCCGCTGACGAGCAGGTGTGGTGGGAAGTCTGGCTGCGCGACGGTCGCCGCGAGAACTTCGAGCACATTGCCGAAGCCCTGAACATCACTTTGCGCACGCATGCGGTCAGGTTTCCGGAGCGGGTGGTCATGCTGGCACTCGCCAGCACGGCAATGCTCGACCGCATGATTGCGCACAGCGATGTCGTCGCCGAGCTGCGGCGCGCGAAGGATACGCCGTCCTTCTTCATGGGCCTTGGCGGCGCGGAGCAAAGGGACTGGAGCGACGAGCTTCTCGGGCGCGTCAGACCGCCTCAATCCGATATTGCGGTCTGCATTCTCGACAGCGGCGTACGTCGCACCCACCCGTTGATCGAACCCGCACTTGCCGTTGAAGACTGGCACACCGTCAAACCGGCATGGGGCAGCGACGACACACCTGCGTGGAGCGGCCACGGGACGCGAATGGCAGGTGTCGGCCTGCACGGTGATCTGGTCCCGCTCCTGGTCGGAGGCGATCCAGTTCCATTGCCCTTTCGGCTGGAGAGTGTCCGTATCCTTCCGCCAGAAGACGAGGCAAACGATCCAGAACTCTATGGCTCGATCACCGCGGAAGCGATCGCCCGCGCCGAGGTGCAGGCGCCGGAGCGCCGCCGCGCGATCGCAATGGCTGTGACAAGCGCCAGTCCGGCGCGTGGAAGGCCCACATCGTGGTCTGCCGCTATCGACCAACTCTGTTTCGAAGAGGAGCAGCGACGCTTGATCGTTCTCTCTGCCGGCAACATCGGCGATGACCTCATGCCGGCCGAGCATTTGACGCGCAACGATCTGGAAGCAGTCGATGATCCTTCTCAGGCCTGGAATGCGCTGACGGTCGGCGCTTTCACAGAAAAGGTCGATATCATTGACACCGACTTTGCGGGCTACGCTCCGATCGCGCCGGTCGGCGAGCTCTCGCCGCGCAGTCGCACTTCGGTCGTTTGGGACAGGCAGTGGCCGGTGAAGCCCGAGGTCGTCTTCGAAGGCGGCAATCTCGCCCATGACGGTGTGTTGCCTGGCGAGCCGATCGACGATCTGCAGATATTGACCACTTTCTATCGACCCGAACTGCGCCACTTCACCACCCTCGGAGATACGAGCGCGGCAACGGCCCATGCCGCACGGATGGCGGGACTAATTCTATCAGCGCGCCCCGAGCTGTGGCCTGAAACGGTTCGCGCCCTGATCGTCCACTCGGCCGAATGGACTCCGGCGATGCGCGCACGCATCGATGCGTGCAACGGAGCGAAGGGCGAGATCCAGGCGCTCGTGCGGCGCTATGGTTACGGCGTGCCAGATCTTGGGCGCGCGCTTCTGTCAACGGTGAACGACCTCACGCTTATCGTTGAAGATGAGCTTCAGCCTTTCCAGCGCGAGGGCGGCGCGGCTGCCAAAACGCGTGACATGAAGCTGCATCGCCTGCCTTGGCCGAAGGAGCAGCTCGCGGCGCTCGGCGCTGCCCAGGTCGAGCTCCGCGTCACGCTGTCCTATTTCATCGAACCCAACCCCGGTGAACGCGGATGGACCCGCCGGCATCGTTACGCGTCCCATGGTCTTCGGTTCAGAGTAAAGTCAGCGACCGAGACAGTCGACGAATTCCGAGCCCGCATCAATCAGGCCGCTCGGGACGAGGAGGAAGGGGCGCCTGCTGGAGGCGGAGAAGAGTGGCTGCTCGGCACCTTCCGCGATCGCGGCTCGTTGCACGCCGATTTCTGGTCGGGCAGCGCCGCCGATCTCGCCGAGCGTGATGCGATCGGCGTGTTCCCGGTCGGGGGCTGGTGGAAGGAGAAGCCTTACCTGGAACGCGTCGACGCTCTGGCTCGGTACGCCCTGATTGTGACGATGCGGGCGCCTGGGGTCGATGTTGACATCTTCACACCCGTCGAAGCAGCCCTGACTGTCGAGACGTCGGTCGAGACCTGATGCAGCACTGTCCAAATCGGCCAACAACGGAGGTTTGACCAGCCTCTGGTGCCATGGCGGCTGGTGCTGGATCATCACGTCGGCAACAGGGATCATGCGCGGAGGACGATAGGCCGGCAAAGGAGCGGGCCAAGCGTGTGATAATGGCGCCCATGGTCACGCCCACAAGCCGCGCCCCCTGCGTCTACGGAGAGGTGCGCGTCTGTTTAGGCGGCCGAGACATCGCTTACCTGATCAACGCGCTCGCCGTATTTGCGCCTGTAAGCGGCAATGAAATCGTCGTCGCTACAGATGCAGCGGCCGCTGGAGTCCTTGGCCTTCGGATCGTGCAAGTGAGAGCCAAGGGGGCGCAGAAGATTCACCCGAGTGCTCGTCGTCGGGCTCATGGGAAACCCCGCACTATGTTTGACCAAATCCGCGGCAAGCATAATCCCGGCAAGCACCGACTGAAAGGCCATCGGAACCACAGTTCGAACGCGGCGACTTCCTTCGCTAAGCTGGAACACCAGACCGCCGCAGATAGCCTGCTGATAAAAGGAGCGCAGGGGCTGGCCGACAAACGGGGCTAGCGGTTCAAACGGCACAGCCATCGCTGTAGCCACGCGAACTACAAAGTCGTTGGGAACTCCGGCATTGGTCTGCAGGAGCGTTTTCACCTGCTCGTGTGCTTCCGGTATTCCGAGTTCCTCGGCAATCAGCTGGTGCTCGTCCTTGGATTTTCCGGATGGCAGGTACATGCAACAAAGGCAAGCCTGGCCGTCATCGAAACCATGCCGGGAGATACCGAGATCGTGCTCCTGCGTCCAAGCGTTTGCGATCCATCGCGGCAGTGCACCTTGGACAGCCAGACGGTCGGCGGCGGTGTCAAGCGCCACACCCACTTGGTCGAAGACCCAATTGCCCCGGCGCGCAACATATTCTGCCCACGTCAGAGGGTGCGCCTCGACCTCAAGGGCAGTCGATCTAAGGGCGGTGGCTGCAAGAACCGCTTTGGACATACCAATCTCCGCCTGGCCAGCCAATGCGTAGCGCTGCAGGTTTGAGAGTTCGATCGCTTCGTGATCGATTACATGCAGACGACCTTTGAGATCGGGTTGTCTCGCTAGCGCCCAAAGCGAGCCATGGCCTATCGCACCGAGCCCAACGAGGTGGGTTTCGCCAAGGTCGACTGGGAAGTCGATCGGGCCAGGCTCTCCGGCTTTGGTCTTGTCGTAGCTGCATAGCGAGAGGTCGATGGTTTCGTCCAACTCGGCGCCGGTCAACTGGGCAGCGAAGATAGTTCGAAAGACGTTGGCGGCGCCGAAGCAACTGGCGGCGCCAGCTCCATAAGGCAGCAGACTTGGGCCAGAGCCCACCGGGTCCGTACGCGACAGCTTTGCCGCCCAACCGTCCGATCCCACGAAAAAGATCGGGCACCGGAGTGATGGGCGCGTTACCCCTGCAACGACGCAGACGGTGGCAGACTTGCCGGAACGCCGGATGCCGACTTTTGGATTGATCGACTTTGCCAAGCGCTCCAGCGCTTGGGCTTGAGAGCTCGCCGCGCTGTCCAGCGGGAGTATCGCCAGAACCGGGTAGAGCCTAGCGAGCAATCTCACCGCAAGATCTAGTGTCGCCTGGCCTTCGGCGCAGGAAGCGGCCTGATGGTCGAAGGCGACTGCCACGACCTGCTTTTCAAGAGCTGCTTTGAAGTCTCCCAGCTGAAAATCGGCCAGCACCTGAGATGCCGCCGTGGCGGCGCGATCGATGAAGTTAGCGAATGCCATTGTTCAACTCGATATCATGATCATTCGCGACAGTGCCGCGGGAGGGAGCGCATTCCATTTGGCCTTTTCGTCAAGCCGATAGGCGGCGACCCGAGCAAAATCGAAAGGCTCGCGGGCGAAATTCGGCACTACCAGCGACAGACACCCAACCGTGGTAGCAACCGCATAAGCGTCGTCCGTCGTCGAATGGTAGGCGCGGCCCGGATGGCTGTGAATCTGGGCCAAGAGTTTCAGGCCGCTTTTGTAGAGCCAGACATTGAGCCGGTGCAGTTCTTCGGCCGCAACGATCACGCAAACGCCATCGTTTGTCCGAATGTGACGCTGCGCCGGGATAACCGTCTCTGTTACGGCAAAGTGCCGCTCTTGCTGAACGCCGACCCAGAGCGCCATCCCCTCATTGCCCTCGCGACCAACTGAGCGCAGATGCCCATGCGTGGTCGAGATGCAGCCGCGCGGGAGAGTCACGATCGTTACATCTCTCAAACCAGTCATTCTTGTATCGCCTGAGGGGATACCACCATTCCTACGATTGTCGGTTGGAGTTGAATCTGCAACTGCTCTATAGGAACGATTCCGTACTTGATGATCTTGTCCAGGATGAAGGCCAAACAGCCTTCGCCAGAACCCCGATGAAGCAGCCATGGATCACCTGAATGGGCTGGATTGTCGTGGTATTCCCGGACGCCCGCCATGCACAGGAATGGTTCGTCCTCGGGACTGTTGGCCTGGATGAAGTCCGTCAGCGGCACGGCGTTCTGCTGGATGAGAGCTCCTATCATCTCCGGCGGCGTTCCGGGCAGCGGCGGACGTCTAAGCATTTTCAGGTATAGATCTTTCCGGGCAATCGGATGACGCGTAAACGGATCGACGAAGACCACGGACGGTGGTCTTAAGTCGTAGTCGGTGAAGTCGACCTCGCTCGCTGCGCTGACCACCCGTGGCTTTAACTTGGGGCTGGCGAAAATGAAGAAAGCGCGCGGAAAGGTCGCCTCGATCAAGAAGCAGCCCTGAGCCCGATAGACATCAGCATATGGCCGGAACCGGCCGATCTCCCGATCAAACTTCGCTCGGGAGACCTCCGGATCCACACTTTGGTGTTTAGGCACCTGCGACGCCCGCCTTCAGGCTGAGGAACAGGGTCACAGTATTCGGGAAACCGAAGTCGCCAAGCTTCTTGTCGACATCGAGCAAGTTGCCGGCCTCATCCTTGAATTCCCAATTCTCGGCTGGTTGGGCGACATTCTGCGTGTTCTCAAGGGCTTTGGTACGAATGACGTGAAGCGGCTGGTTGGGATTGGCTTCGACCTGCGTGGGCTGGCCGTTCACCACCACCGTGATCTCGATCTTGCCCGGTCCGCCGCCGTGATTATCGCCCTTACCCGAATCCTTCGACATTGTCCTACTCCTGTGGCTTGCCAACCGCCCCACGCCCTGGCGCCCACCTGCGAGTGAGACCGGCGGTCTTCAATCGTTCACCCGGCGCCACGGCCGCGAGTACGCGAAAGACAGGGGATAAGCTACCGAATCGGTGCTTGCCTTCTTTTATGGGTGACTTGAGCCGCAAGTAAATGGTCTCAAATTGCTCCTCACAACTATAATCGATTAGAGCAATGCAAAAATATTGGCGACACGCCTATTCATCTGCTCTCTCACTCGCCTGCTCCGTGCTTGGCAAGGGGAGCTTTGACTGCGTCACGCGTCCCCCAAGCAGCCGATTGCGCCGGCAGCGCCGTAGGAACCGTCGTTCAGAGTCTTCACCACTCAAGCAGCCGCATGGATGCAGCCGACGCTCGTCTCCACAAACAGCGCAAGTGGTGCCTTGTTGGATAAGGTCGCCTCGTCCCTGGTGCAGCATCTGTCGGAACGGGTCCGCTGCGAGACCATGCCTCATCATCGCGCATGCGCAGCAGCCGGCGGTCGATGCTCGTAAGGCGTTCTGCTCATTTCGTGGCGAAGGCGCTGCTCGACTCGCGGACATATGCGGGCACCGAGGCGGAGGCTGACCAGTCGGCGCCGCGTTCGCGGATGTCGCTTGCAATGTGCTCGCGTGCGTTTGCCGCCGGCGACCTTGCCGTCCTCGCCTGCTATGGCGAGCCGGCGCAAGCGGATTGCTCGATACTGCCGGCGAGGCTGCGGGCCGGTCCTAACGGCCGTTCACAAGAGCTTGCATCAGCAACTGGCAATCGGATCGATAACTTCGCGATCGCCGTTATGGCGCGGAGATGCGGTCTCGCCGGGTTGTGGCTGGCGCTTCGTTGTGGGCGGCGCGTCGTAGCCGAGGGAGCAGGGGCGGCGCCATGATCCAGACCGAACGCGCGCTGCAGCAGGTGCTTGAGTGGGGGCGTGCCCTGACCGGTTTCGCGGATGAGCATGCTGAGGAAGCGGTAAGGGGCGGCCAGTATATCCTGCAACGCATTCACCCGAGCCTGCGCGACACCAGCGCCCGCACCGGCCGCGATCCGCAGGACGAAACGCTGATCGTGGCGTTCTATCGCGAACTGGCGCTGCTGTTCTGGCTAGACGATTGCAACGACGTTGGCCTGATCGCGCCGGAGCAGCTCGCCGCCCTGGAGCAGGCGCTGGGGCACGGCGTACCGTGCGTGCTCTCCGGATTCGAGGGCTGCGCTCAGCTGCGCGCTTCGCTGGCTGCGCTCGCTTACGATCGTCACGACTATGCTCGGCTTCTCGACTATACCCGGTGCTACTGCGCGGCGCTGCGCGCCGGACACGCGCAGGCGGCAGGGGCGCGACGCTGGTCTTACGCCGAGTACCTGCACAACGGCATCGATTCGATCGCTTACGGGACCGTGTTCTGTTGCCTGTCGCTGCTGTGGGGGCTGGACATGGCGACCTTGCGCGCGCGTCCAGCGTTTCGCCAGGTCCTGCGGCTCATCTCAGTGATAGGGCGCCTGCAGAACGATCTGCATGGACGCGACAAGGACAGGTCGGCCGGCGATAACGCGGCGATCCTGCTTCTGCAGCGCTATCCGGCTATGCCTGTGGTTGAGTTCCTCAACGACGAGTTGGCCGGCCATACGCGCATGCTGCACCGGGTGATGGCGGAAGAATGCTTTCCCGCGCCGTGGGGACCGTTGATCGAGGCGATGGCGGCGATCCGCGCGCAGTACTACCAGACTTCGACCAGCCGCTATCGCCTCGATCAACGGTCCCCACGGCGCGGGAA